>NZ_KV798546.1:249893-259718 GCF_001809725.1 Weeksella sp. HMSC059D05 | reverse complement strand
CACCCGCCGATGGCGGGCACCCCTCCAGAGGAGGGGAATTTAATAAGGGAGGATCCCGAAAGCTATGGTTTACCAGGCGTTAAAAGCCAACCTGAAGGCGACCGAAAAGGTGGTGTAGTTTGGCATACACAAGGTTCGGGTAAATCCTTGTCTATGGTGTTTTATACAGGTAAAATTGTTTTGGCATTGGATAACCCAACGGTTTTAGTCATTACGGACCGTAATGATTTGGATGACCAGTTATTCGACACCTTTGCGGCTTCGAAACAATTATTGCGTCAAGATCCTGTTCAGGCGACGGATCGCAAACAGTTAAAAGACCTATTGAAGGTAAATTCAGGAGGGGTAATTTTCACGACGATACAAAAATTTCAACCGGAAGAAGGAAACGTTTTTGAAACCTTATCGGTCAGAGAAAACATTATCGTAATAGCAGACGAGGCACACCGAACACAGTATGGCTTTAGGGCTAAAACGGTCGATGATAAGGATGAAAAAGGTAATGTAATTGGTAAAAAAACAGTGTATGGATTTGCCAAATATATGCGTGATGCTTTACCCAATGCGACGTATTTAGGTTTTACAGGAACACCAATTGAAAGTACAGACGTTAATACACCAGCAGTATTCGGTAATTATGTAGATATCTATGACATTGCGCAAGCTGTAGAAGATGGTGCAACGGTTCGTATTTTCTACGAAAGTAGGTTAGCCAAAGTAAAACTAACAGAAGAAGGAAAAGAATTGGTGGATGAGTTGGATGACGAATTGGATCAGGAAGATCTCACCGCCACTCAAAAAGCTAAAAGTAAATGGACACAGTTAGAAGCTTTAATCGGTGGTAAACAACGAATTCAAAATATAGCGGCTGATATTGTCCATCACTTTACGCAACGTCAGGAAGTTTTTCAGGGGAAAGGAATGATCGTATCGATGAGTCGTCGTATTGCAGCGGATTTGTACCATGCGATTATTGCGATAAAACCCGAATGGCACTCGGATGATTTGAAAAAAGGAAAGATAAAGGTAGTCATGACTTCCGCCTCTTCGGATGGTCCTGCATTGGCTAAATTCCACACGACCAAAGAGCAACGTAGAATGTTAGCCGAGCGCATGAAAGATCCGAATGATGAATTAGAGTTAGTGATTGTTCGGGATATGTGGTTAACAGGTTTCGATGCGCCGAGTATGCATACGCTGTATATCGATAAACCCATGAAGGGGCACAACTTGATGCAGGCCATTGCTCGTGTAAACCGTATATACAAGGATAAGCCAGGAGGTTTAATCGTCGATTATTTAGGCATTGCTTCCGATTTGAAAAAAGCCTTAGCTTTCTATTCGGATGCAGGAGGAAAAGGAGATCCAGCAGTAGCACAAGAACAGGCCGTCGCAATCATGTTAGAAAAAATTGAAGTGATTTCGGCCATGTATCATGGTTTCCCTTATGAAGATTATTTTGATGCCGATACCTCCAAAAAACTGTCGATGATATTAGCTGCCGAAGATCATATTTTAGGATTAGAAAATGGCAAGAAAAGATACATAGACGAAGTGACCGCTTTATCAAAAGCATTTGCCATTGCTATACCACATGATCAAGCCATGGATGCCAAAGATGAGATTTCTTTTTTCCAAGCCGTGAAAGCGAGATTGGCTAAGTTTGATAGTACGGGATCTGGCAAAACAGATCAAGAAATTGAAACCACCATTCGGCAAGTAATTGATCAAGCTTTGGTATCCGATCAGGTGATTGATGTCTTTGATGCAGCCGGTATCAAGAAACCTGATATTTCTATTTTATCGGATGATTTCTTGATGGAGTTGAAAGGGATGCAGCACAAAAATGTGGCACTGGAGGTGTTGAAGAAATTATTGAACGATGAAATAAAATCCAGAACGAAAACCAATTTAGTACAGGGAAAGAAGTTACTGGAAATGTTGGAACAGTCGATCAATCGGTACCATAATAAAATTCTAACCGCTGCAGAGGTGATTGATGAATTAATTCATTTAAGTAAGAACATAGTCGAGTTAGACAGCGAACCGAAAAAGTTAGGTTTAACAGAATACGAGTATGCTTTTTATACTGCAGTTTCTAATAATGATAGTGCCAAAGAATTGCTTCAGCAAGAAAAGTTACGTGAACTTGCCGTTGAATTAACCAACACCATAAAACAAAACGCAAGCATCGATTGGAACATCAAAGAGAGCGTGCGGGCAAAGCTGAAAGTTGCCGTAAAACGGTTATTGCGTAAATATGGCTATCCGCCTGATATGCAATTGCTGGCTACGGAAACGGTATTAAAACAAGCCGAAATGTTGGCGAAGGAGTTGAGTGAATAATCTAAGAATAGTATTAGAAGTTTTCATTTTTTGTTGAAAAACTAAATCAATGAGCCGAGTAAGACTTTTATTCGGCTCATTACTTTAAACCCTGCGGTCAAAACGACCTAAAAGATCTGTAAAACAAGGAATTTTGTGCTTGGCCTGATTGATGATTTTGATTTCTATGAGCTCGACTATGCTCGTTTTTTATTTCCATTCCAGTTATTTTTTTAATTAATTTTACAAGGTAACCGATGTATGCGATTGGCAATAGTTACCGGAGATTTAGTTCACCAATGGTATTCTGAAAATCCATAAGGCTATAAATACATCTAAATATTCCAAAAAAATGAAAAGCATAAAGACGTATTACCTACTACTTTTTTGGGCTTCCATTCTCTTAGCAGGATGTGGAGAAAACGACAAGAACAAAAATGATCAACAAACCGTTCTAGAATCAACCGAAACCAAGTTAGACACACCAAGGGAGAATACGCTAAAATTTCAAGCAATCAAGAATTTACAGCGGCGAATGTTACGGTCAAAATATTTTTCAAAACTCGAGATATGTCCGCCTACGAAGGGTTTGAAAGCTCGAAACCAGAAACATCCGAAAGAGAAGAATTTAGAATACAGCATAAATACACTTACTGCTATGATTCAGAGGAGTTTAATAATCTTCAAATATCCGGAAATGGCGAAAAATTAACGCTTGAGATCAATGATGGAAATAAGGTAATCTATTCCGATCCAGAATTTGATGTAATCGGCAGTAGGAAGTTTACCACTCAAGATTTTAATTTAGATATGGGCACAACTTACACCATTACTTTACGTCAACAAGAAAACATATTATTTCAAGGAAAAATTGATTCGCAGGGTTGTATGTAGTTTTTCATTCTGAATTGAAAATCAGCGAAGCCAAATCCGCCTAGAACGCAAAGCCTCTTCACGATAACACTCAACAAGATAAGCTATCAAATAACGATTACAACTTTATGTCTTATAACATTCCTCCACATCTCACAGGCCTCAGTTCTGAGGAAGTTTTAGCATCTCAGAAAAAATACGGGTTCAACAAAATAAAAGAAGGGCCAGAAAATTCTTGGCTTACATTACTTTTAAATATTTTGAGAGAACCCATGCTGCTATTGCTCATTGCCGTGGCGATAATTTATGTAATTGTCGGTGATTATAGCGAAGCCATTTTTATGTTCGGGGCAATTGTGGTGGTTTCGGGAATTTCTTTTTATCAAGACAATCGCAGTAAAAAAGCCTTGGAAGCTTTAGAAAAACTCAACGAGCCCCTAAGTACTGTAATCCGAAACTCTAAAGTAATCCAAATTCCAACGCACGAAATTGCCGTGGGCGACTTGTGCATTATCGAAGAAGGTAAAATGATCAATGCCGATGGGAAAATTGTACACAGCAACGATTTTTCGGTCAATGAAGCTTCACTTACGGGCGAAGCTTTTTCGGTTTTAAAAAGTTTAGAAACCGACGACAAAAACGTATATAGCGGGACTTTAGTGGTTTCGGGCTTGGCTGTTTTTGAGGTAGAAAAAATAGGACAAGCAACCAAATTAGGAAAGATCGGTACCTCTATTCAATCTATCCAAGATGAGCGTTCTCCTTTGCAAATTCAGATCACCAAATTCGTTAAAGGAATGGCCATCGTTGGGGTCATTATTTTCCTGATGGTTTGGGGATACAGCTTTTGGCAAAGCGGTAAGATTATGGAAAGTTTGTTGGTCGGTCTCACGCTGGCCATGTCTATTTTACCCGAAGAAATTCCCGTAGCGTTTACCACTTTTATGGCTTTAGGTGCCTGGAAACTGATGCGAGAAGGTATCATCATCAAACGAAGCAGCGTAGTAGAAACTTTAGGAAGTACCACGATCATCTGTACCGACAAAACCGGAACAATCACCGAAAATTCGATGCAATTAAAAGCACTTTTTGATTATCGTACCAACCAACTCTACAATGATAAACAATTCATGGATAATGCTCTTTCAGAGTTGATACAATTGGCAATGTGGAGTAGTGAACCGGTGCCTTTTGATCCGATGGAAAAAACCTTGCACAAAGTCTACGAACAAACGCAAAAAGAAGACCAACGGCAAAATTACCAAATGATACACGAATATCCTTTGGAAGGTAAACCACCGATGATGACCCATCTTTTCGAAAATGAAAAAAAAGAACGCATTATTGCCGCCAAAGGTGCGCCAGAAGCCATATTGGCCGTTTCTAATCTGACTGATAGCGAAAGAGATGATTTGCGACAACATATAAAAAATTTAGGGAAACAGGGTTACCGACTATTGGGTGTAGCCAAAGCTCATTTTGAAGGAAATGATTTCCCCGAAAAACAACAGGATATCGATTTTGAGTTTCTCGGATTTACTGTATTTTATGACCCGCCTAAACAAGGCATTCAAGAAGTATTCCAACACATTTACGATGCAGGTATCAAAGTAAAAGTCATCACCGGAGATAACGAAGATACGACCAAGGCCATTGCACAACAAGCAGGAATTATCAATACCTCGCCTGCGGTGAACGGTGCTGAAATTGTGAAACATACGCAAACCGAATTGATAGAATTATCGAGGAAAACAAATTTGTTTACCCGAATGTTTCCCGAAGCAAAACTTGCAATGGTCAATGCTTTTAAAAAAGATGAAGAAATAGTAGCCATGCTCGGCGATGGTGTAAACGATGCGCCGGCGCTAAAAGCTGCTCATATTGGTGTGGCAATGGGTAACAAAGGAACAGAAATTGCCAAAGAAGCTGCTTCGCTGGTAATCATCGATGATGATTTGGACAAATTAGTGGTCGGCATAGCAGCAGGTAGAAGGATTTATACCAATCTGAAAAAAGCCATTCAATACATTATTTCGATCCATATACCCATTATTCTCACCGTTTCTTTGCCTTTGTTTTTAGGATGGATTTATCCGCATATTTTCACTCCTGTTCATGTTATTTTCCTAGAATTAATAATGGGGCCTACCTGTTCTATTGTCTATGAAAACGAGCCGATGGAAAAAGGTACGATGAACCAAAAACCACGAAAAATAACCGAAACTTTTCTGAGTTGGAAAGAATTGAACCTTAGTATTCTTCAGGGATTGATCATTGCTGCAGGTGTACTGTTTGCCTACCATCTAACCGCACAAAAAGGTGGTGACGAAGAAACGACAAGAGCAATGGTGTTTACTACTCTAATTTTTGCCAATATCTTACTCAGCTTGACCAATCGCTCTTTTACGTACAGCATTTTCGAAACATTGAAATACAAAAACAAACTGTTTTCCATTGTTATCGGATCGACTTTGGTTTTGCTTTTCGCCATCTTGTACATCCCAATTTTTGCCGATTTTTTCCATCTCGTAGGATTGCGTGCGAAAGAGTTAGCAACTGCATTGGTAATAGCCAGCATTTCGGTTTTATGGATAGAAGGATATAAGTGGATGAAGTGAAAGAAATAAGATGAAAACAATCAATAAAAATCAATTTATACAATAAACAAATGACCACTGAAATAGAAAAATCACTGCAAGCAGTTTTGGATAAAACGGTTGACCAAAAAAAAGTGTTTGGGACATCGTTTGCCTTGAAAAAAGGAACTTCTGAATTAATTCTGAAATACATCGACATTTTAAGAGAAAACGGAGAACCAAACGAAGCATACAAGTATTTAGCAATAAATACATTTCAGCAGAATTGGGATTTAGAAGCAGACGATTTTTATCAGATGTTTCGGGCTTCTTTCAGTAAAGTAGCCAATTTACTTTATCAAAATTCGTGGGGATTTATTCACACAGCAACTCAACTATTCCCTAATGAAGTACGAGAAATGTTTCGCAAACTGTACAATGAATCGGTAGAGATTTCACAAAGAATCAAAACTTTTCAAACCGAATCAGAGAAATTATTGTCGAAAGTTAGAGAGAAATTAAACCGAACCAACATCAAAGCCCAACAAGACGAGCGAACAATTTCAGTTTATTTGGCTTTTCGATTTCCTGAAAAATATATGTTATATAAATATGACTACTATAAGAATTTCTGCAAAGAACTCAATATAAAACCAAAGAAAACAGGAGAGTGTTTTTTGCATTTGCAGGAATTGGCCAATCTAATTATTCGGGAAGATTTATTGGATGAAAATTTCCTCAAAACCTATCGAAAGTTTTATCAAAAACCTGATTGGGATGATCAATATTTGATGATTCAGAATGTATTGTATGTTGTTTTTAGAGATGATTTTAAAGAAATGGATTTGGTCAAGTTGCTAAAGAATTTTAATCGAAAAGATTTGGAGGAATACTATGAGTTTTTGGACAAAATCATTGAAGAATTCGATTTACAGCAAAATGACCAAAAACTGGTTTTTAATCATCGAGATAAATGGATCGTTTTCACGATAGGTCAAAGATATATTTGGCGTATAAGAAACTCAAAAAGTAGTGAACCTGTATTTGCTGCTATTTCAACTAATGTTTTTACGATCAATCATTCAAATTTCGAAGGAGAACCAAATGCTTTCTGGAATGGGACGGATGATATTTTGGAAATACGAAAAAATAAAGAAAAAATATTCGATGCGATAGAAAAAGAGTTAAAAACAACACGCAAATCAAGTTTCTTAAAATACAACAAAAAAGAATTGGAACGAATGGCTTTTGACATAGATTTCAGAAATGAAATTTTGAGTCAATTGGAAACTCAAACAAAAACCGAAAAACCAATGGAAAATACAAAACCCGATAAAAAGACGCCACTCAATCAAATATTATTTGGTGCGCCAGGGACGGGGAAAACCTATACTACCAAAAGAATTGCTGTTGAAATTATCAACGGAGAAAAGCAAAGAACCCGTCAAGAAATCAATGCAGAATACGAAGATTTGATCAATAAAAAACAAATTGTATTTACAACTTTTCATCAAAGTTTAAGCTATGAGGATTTTATTGAGGGCATAAAACCCGAAACCGAAGAGGGAAACATTACTTATGAGATAAAGGACGGGATTTTTAAAGACTTAGCAAAAAGAGCGGTTAGCTATAACAAACTATCTGAAACCGATGAACAAGTATATGATTTTGATAGTGCGTGGAATGATTTGATTGAAGAAGTAAACGCTACAATTCAAAAAGACGAAAAATTTGAATTGCCAATTTTAACAATCAATAAAGGGCTAAATGTTACAGAAATCACGAATCAAGGAAATTTAAAGCTGAAACCCAAAAGTAATGTAGATTCATTAGAATATACCGTTTCATACAACAGAACCAAGAAACTGCAAGAAGCGTTTCCGTCCTTATCTGTTGTAAAAAACATTGATAGAGAGTTTCGTTCTGTAATCGGAGGTTCTAACTCTACAGCTTATTGGGCTGTTTTGAATTATATTAATACTAAAATAAATGCTAATCAGAAACCTAAAATAGAAAAAAGGAATTTTTCACCTCAAAAATACGTTCTTATCATCGACGAAATCAACCGAGGAAATGTTTCGGCAATTTTTGGAGAACTCATAACCCTTTTGGAAGAAGACAAACGCAAAGGGAATAAAGAACAAACCGAAGTGATTTTGCCTTATTCTCATGATAAATTTTCAGTTCCTAATAATGTTTACCTTATCGGAACAATGAACACCGCCGATCGAAGTGTAGAAGCATTGGACACCGCTCTGAGAAGACGTTTTTCATTTATTGAAATGCAACCTAATCCCAATGTTTTACTTGATTCCGAATACCAAGATGTCGATTTGAAACAATTGCTGGAAACAATAAACCAACGCATTGAAGTATTGATCGACAAAGATCATCAAATCGGTCATTCGTATTTTATCGGCATTCAAAATTTAGAAGATTTGAAATGGGTTTTCAAAGACAAAATCATTCCACTGTTGGAAGAATATTTTTACGGAGATTTCGGGAAAATCGGTTTGGTTTTAGGTGGAAAATTTATTTATCAAGAGGAAAATACAGCAAAATTCACGAAGAATTTCAGCTATGAAAATGATTTTTTAGAAGACAAAAAAGTATATCGTTTCACACCATCCGAGTACTGGGACGAAAGTACATTTATTTCTGTTTACGAGGATTAACGAATGAATCATAAAAAATTCATACAGGTTTTTGAATATCAGAAATTGAGATACGATGATTCCGGAGCATTCCGAAAACATCACTTTGATGCAATGGTAAAATTCAATGAACTGCATCAAAACAAATACTTTACGATTATTCACCAAGGAATACGATTTGACAATTATGTCGGTGTAATTCAAATCGGTGGTTTGACGATTGAAATTCTTCCAAAAGCAGACAACAACGAAAATACTGACAAAAATTTGTGGCAAAATGTATTGTTGAATATGTTGAAAGTTTGTAAGAAAATTCAAGTTGAATCTATTTCAGAAACGCAACTCAAAAAAAGATACCATTCGATTTTAGATGTTTATTTTGAGTTGTATTTAAACGAAGTTGAAAGATTGGTGAAAAAAGGATTGATTAAAAAATATCGAAAAAATCAATCCAATCAAAAGGCACTAAAAGGTAAATTGCTTTTTGCTCAAAATATCCAACAAAACTTGGTTCACAAAGAGCGTTTCTATTGCGAACATCAGGTTTATGACAAAAACCATTTGTTGCATCAAATCCTTTATAAAGGTTTATTGGTTTTGAAAACATTTGTCAACGATTCTTTAAAAGATAAATTGAACCGATTGTTATTTGAATTTCAGGATTTTGAAAATATCAATATTCAGAAAAAGCATTTTGATACAATCATCATCGACCGAAAAAGTCACGATTATCAAAAAGCCATTGCTATTGCCAAAATTATCATTCTGAATTATTCGCCAAGTCTGAATTACGGAAACGAGAATTTACTCACGCTTTTGTTTGACATGAATGCGTTGTGGGAAGAGTATATTTACCGCATCCTACACAAACACAAAACAGACGAAATGCAAGTTTCGTTTCAGAATTCCGATAAGTTTTGGGAAAATAAACGCATTCGTCCCGACATTGTGTTGAAAACCAAAGACGAAACATTTGTCATTGATACCAAATGGAAAATCGTTGAAGCAAACAATCCATCAGATGATGATTTAAAGCAAATGTTTGTTTATAATCTGCATTGGAAAGCCGAAAAAACATTATTGCTTTACCCGAAAACCAGTCAAATGGATAGTGAATTTGGAACGTTTCATTTTGACAATTTAGGCAAGAAATGTAAACTGGGATTTGTAGACATCACAAACGAATTCACTATTAAAAACAGTGAAATAGTAGCGAAAGAAATTTATGAGAAGTTATAAAAATAACATATCCATTTGTGTCGCAGGTTTACTCGGAATTTTAACAAGTACAGACTGTTACTGTCTTGAAAAAATGATAAATAATAATTACAGTTAGCTCTATTGGTATTTTTATAAACTATCATCGGACAAATGACCACTGAAATAGAAAAATCACT
>NZ_KV798546.1:220436-249793 GCF_001809725.1 Weeksella sp. HMSC059D05 | reverse complement strand
GGACATCGTTTGCCTTGAAAAAAGGAACTTTCATATGGCAAGGTTCATCGGGAAATATGACGATTGACCAATCGTATTTCATTGCAAGTACCACAAAGCTTTTCACCACTGCAATCATCTTGAAACTAAGAGCAGAAGGCAAACTACGTCTTGATGACAAAATCAGTACCTACATAGATCCATCTATTTTATCGGGATTGCATAATTATAGAGGAAAAGAATACTCGCAAGAACTAACAATTAAACATCTACTCTCTCATACGTCTGGACTTCCGGACTATTTTCAAGGAAAGGGAGCGAACCGTAAAAGTTTGGAAAACGAATTAACCCAAGGCAACGACCAATTTTGGACTTTCGAACAAGCAATTGAAAGGACGAAAAACATGGCATCACTTTTTGCACCTGGCACAAAAGGGAAAGCCAACTATTCCGATACAAATTTCCAGCTTTTAGGTAAAATCATTGAGGCCATTACGCACAAATCGTATTCGGAAAACTGTCAGCAAATTATTGTTAAACCACTTGGTTTGACAAAAACCTATCTATACCAAGACCCCACCGACCAAACACCGAAGACATTTTACTACAAAAACAATGAACTGAACATACCCAAGGCAATGACTTCTTCTTGTGCAGACGGTGGAATGGTGTCAACTTCCACCGATATGCTTGTTTTTATCGAAGCATTTTTTACTGGAAAGGTTTTTCCGAAAGAATACATTAATGGATTGCAAGAATGGAACAAGATATTTTTCCCGATGCGATCGGGTATTGGTATTCATTTATTCAAACTTCCTTGGTTTTTTAATCCTACAGGCGCAACTTTGTCCTTTATTGGGCATTCTGGACTTTCGGGAGCCTTGGCATTTTACAGGCCGAAAGAAAATTTTTTCATAGCAGGAACAGTCAATCAATTGGCACGCCCCGACATTTCGTTTAGAACGATGATTAAATTAACCCAACTAATAAACAAAAAATAAGAAAAACGGGGCGGGTGACTTCGATGGTGCTTGTTGCAAAAATCAATCATAGAACTGGGAATGAAATTTTCTGCAACCATTGCTAAACTCTGGCTGCTAAGTGGTAATATTGCAGAACAAACTCTATCCGATAGGATAAGTAAATTAATTTATAACATCGTAGCAGTGAGATGGAAATTAGATACAAAAAATGAATTGGCTGGTAAGGTTGTTTCGGCCATGTCCGTACTATTAAAGGGGTATGGACAAATCATGCTCCAAGAAAATAGTATTACTGGCTTACTTTTTCTTATTGGTATTTTTTACGGCTCATCTCATATGGGTTTTGCTTCATTATTAGCAGTTGTGTGCGGAACAGTTACTGCCATTATATTCAAATATCCCAAAGCAGAAATCGATAAAGGACTGTACGGGTTTAGTGCAGCTTTGGTTGGCGTTGCAGTTGCTTTGTTCCTAAAACCAGCGTTGGCAAGTTGGGTATTTATCATGATAGGTTCGGCATTGGCCACTGTATTACAACACTTTTTTATGAGACGGAAAATCCCCGTTTTCACGCTGCCGTTTGTTGTGATAACTTGGTTGATCCTTTTCATTAGCAATAATTATAGTGGAGATTTATTAGCAGAACCTGCACTCACTAGCAACCAAGCTAACGATTATCTAGCGACGGTTTTCAGAGGTTTTGGGCAAGTAATATTCCAAGGAAGTATAGTGTCTGGAATTTTATTTTTTATCGCTGTATTTATTAGTTCACGCATTTCTGCATTGTATGGACTTTTTGGTGCAATTATATCCAGTCTTATCGCATTCGGCTTTTCTGCGCCAATCAACGATATTGGTCTTGGTCTATATGGCTATAACGCGGTCTTGTGTGCAATTGTATTTGCGGGCAGACAGTTCAGGGACGGACTATTGGTTTTGATTGCTGTATTTGTATCGCTGGGTATTAGTCTATTAATGTCGAAGTTCGATTTCCCTCAACTTACCTTTCCGTTTGTTTTGGCATCTTGCATTACCCTTTTGTTTAAAACGAAAACAAAAATTAATTACAAATCCTTTAAATTAATAAAACCGAAAAAATAGAGCTCAGATAAGTAAAATCAAAAAGTAATCGTCTAGGCTAACAAATGCTTGCCAAACACTGTTTACGTTATAATTCGATAATTTCGGTTTTTTTATTTTTACAACAACTTATCAGAAACTAAATCGGATGATAAAATGAGTTACATTAATTATAAGTCTGAAGAAAATTCTATTTATATCTGCAAAGGGCATTCGAAATTATTTGATAGTCTGAAATCAGAAAGTCAAAATGAAAACTTCGAGACTTTGACCAACAATGGATATTTTAGTGGAATAAAAATTAATATTTTTTTATCAGAAAGGGAATTAGATGGAATAAAATGCGAAGAAGAGTTCAAAACATTATTAGAAAAAAACAATGTTCCTTTTCTGTATATTGGTCAAGGGCCATACGGCAAAGAACGCTCGGGAGTCTTGATTGAGCAAACCAAATCCAAGAGAGCGGATTTTATCTTAAATCTCCCAGATTTGGGAACCCTCTTAATTGATGTGAAATGCAAGACCAGATTTGGATTCAAGAGTAACGACAAGAAATATTTTTATCTTTTCGTATCAGAATTGGAAGCTCTCTATAATTTACAAAAATTAATCTTAATGCCTGTATGGGTAGCATTTTACGATAGAGAATGGATACATAACGGAAAGAATAATCCTTTTTATTTTCTCCCGATCTCTGTGCTTTATAAGTTTTGGAAAAAAATGTACGATTGTTTTGATAATGAAACACAATTCAATGAAATTTCGGTCATTCGGATTCCTTATGAATTGTTAAACAAAGTCGAAGATGATAAAATCTTCTTCAAAGTCGGTTATTCTAATATAGACGAAGAGCTTTTAAGAACCTTTGCTATAAAAAACATAGGTTTCAACCGAAAACTAAAAGATCGTATAAAACAAACGATACGCGAAAATGATTGTTATAAATCCAATCTTACCCATCTATTATTGAAGGATTCGGAAGATTTTTTTATTCGCAGTGAGGTCAATTTGGCTATTGAAAACCTAATCGCTAAGAACATTATCGATTACCAGCCTAGAAAAAAGTTGAGTTTGGTAGGAGAATAACAGTTGATAGAAAAAGAAGCGTCTATTCATTTCAACACTCGAGCAACTAAAAAAACTTTTTTATACTTTCTCTAGCAAGGTAATTTTTTGGCTGGTAAATATTTTCGAGGCTGCTACTACCGTGCTGCTAGGGTATTGGGCAAAAGAATATATGGAAATCTATTTTTCTTTGTCGTAATCAGCACGAAAAAAATCTTAATAGAAAGGTTCAACAGAAGACAAGTCTTGCAAAATAGAGGAGAGTTGTTCTAATTTTTAGTCGCCATAATTTTCATTTTTCATATTTTTTAACTATATTGGTTCATAGAAATAACGTTGGTTAGGAACCGGTAGTCATGCTAGAATTCTACTCGACAAAAGTACGTACATGTGCCAGTGCTCGACAGCTTATTGCCAAGGTAATGGGAGGTATAGAAATATCAAATGGCACGAAAATATCGGGAAGAAGAAAAACGTAAATTCTAAAAACAGTATAGCAAGAAAACAAACATTAAAAATTAACAAAAGAATAAAATGGAATTAAAAGATCAACTACAAAGATTAGCAACAGAAAAAAACTCACCATGTGTTACTATTTCATTGAATACGCATAGAACGCATCCCGATAATGCAAATGATTCAATAAAGTTAAACAACCTACTGAAAGAGGCCGAAAACAGAGTAATCGATGAGTTTGGTAAAAGACCAGTTGCGTCGCTTTTAGAGAAAATAAAAGATGTAGCTAATGAAGTAGATATTAATCACAACTTGGATAGTTTGCATATCTTTTTATCAAACGACACAATGGAAATCATAAAATCTTCTTGGTCTACCAATAACGAAGGGGTTCATATATCGGATGGTTTTGCGGTAAGATCTATCATAAAATCATACAACAGAAGTAACCACTATTTAGTAATGTTGCTTTCGCAAAGTGGTGTACATTTATACGAAGCGGTTAACGACGGTATAATCAACGAAATCAAAAATGGAGATTTTCCTTTTTCAGAAAATCCGCATTACAATACCAATCCAGATAAAACCAGCGATTCTAAACACCTAGACAACTTGGTTCGCGAATTTTTGAATAAAGTAGACAAAGCGTTGGTGAAAGTACATAACGAAACCGGTCTTGATTGTGTTGTGATTTGTACAGAAGATAACTACAGCCGATTACAGCAAGTAGCCGACAAACCATCGGTTTATCTTGGGTATGCTGCTATCAATTATAACGAAAGAGAAACGCATCAAATCGTTAAACAATCTTGGGAAATCATCAAATCTTTACAAGATGAACGTAAAAGTAAAGCCATTGCCGATATGAAAGAGGCGATTGCACAAGGTAAAGTACTTACCGATTTACAAGAAATTTATCAGGCAGCTATCGACGGTCGTGGAGAACTTTTGATTGTTCACCATAATTTCTCACAACCTGTATTGATGAAAGACGAAAGAACATTCGATATTATCGATGATGTTACAACACCCAATGCCATAGACGACATCACAAGTAACATTGCTTGGGAAGTAATTTCTAAAAAAGGCGAAGTTTTTTTCACAGGACAAGAGGAAATTAAAGACCTTGGTAAAATGGTACTCAAAACAAGATACTAAAAACCAACTAATCATATATAAAAGCGTGTATGTAAATTAAATAAAACGTGTAGTGGTAAATTAGAAGAGTGTATTTTTCTAAAAACTTTTTACCAAAAAAATAACAAAAAAGTACAGCTAATCTACCGCTGCACATACACGCCCATTATTGGAGGTAATTTTGCAGACATCACTTTTGGATCAATTTTCTATACAAAATAGCAGAAGTAATTTTTTTCAGAAGACAGTCAACTGTCCATACTACCAAATATTTGTTTTTCAGGGTTTTGCAAAGTTCGAAATAAACCTCATCCAATATCAATGCTCGGGTAATACATTGTTATACCTCGCACCGTATCAGCAATTTAGATGGCTGGACAACCATGAGACAGAATTGCAATTGATACAATTTCATGGCGATTATTATTGTATAGAATATCATAAAAACCTAATATCTTGCAACGGAATTTTATTCAATAATATCTACGAAAAACCCTACTTCAATATCAACAAAACATACTATGAGGAGATTGTTCGTACGATAGAAAAAATGGAAATTGAACTGAAAAGTAACGTTCATAATCCCTATACAGATTCTATTGTAAAATCGTATTTACAACTAATCTTATCCATTTCTAGTAAAGAAAAATCTAAATATCTAGCACCTACCAAACCAAATGAATTGCCCAACAAAGATGTGATTCTATTTCAAGAATTGCTAGAAAAACACTACAAAACAGAAAGAAAAGTTAGCTTTTATGCTGCAGAATTTTCACTCTCGAACGATGCTTTTAGTAAAAAAGTAAAAAAACAGTTTTCCAAGTCTCCTACACAATTAATCAATGAACGAGTAGTGCTAGAAGCAAAAAAAATGCTGCACCTAACGTATAAATCAATCAAAGAAATTGCACGAGAATTAAACTTCAGAGATGAATTTTATTTCAGTCGATATTTCAAAAAAAATGTAGGCGTTTCTCCAAGTGTATACAGAAAAAAAGTAGGCATATCCATCGTGGCAAAATAGTCTATGCTTTTCCCTTATTTGTCCATTCTTTCGCTGCTTAGCATCTTCTATCTTTGCTAAAAACCATTAAATATGCATACAATGAAAAGATTAGCACAAATTTTAGCAACTCAACAAACCAATTTTATCCACCTTATTCGGATCGCAATCTTTATCGTAATGGCATGGATCGGCGGACTGAAAGCATTCCAATACGAAGCAGACGGCATCGTACCATTTGTTATCAATAGCCCATTTATGAAGTTTTTCTACAACAACACAGGCAAAACAGCTACCAATGAGAAAGGGGAAACCGTAGCACAATATACCTTGTATAAAAATCCTGAAGGAAAAACCGTGCAGAAAAATATAGATTGGCATAAAGAAAACAGAACCTATCTATTTTCGTATGGCTTGGGTACCGTAATTTGTAGCATCGGTATTCTAGTACTTTTGGGAATTTGGTTTCCTAAAATCGGTTTTGTAGGCGGATTACTTACATTTGGTATGTCTATAGTAACCCTATCTTTCTTGGTTACAACACCAGAAGTCTATGTACCCAACTTAGGCGGAGATTTCCCAACACCGCAACATGGTTTCCCTTACCTTTCTGGTGCAGGACGCTTGGTCCTGAAAGATGTTATAATGCTTGCAGGCGGGTTAATCATTGCATCAGACAGTGCAAAAAAAATGATAAAACAGTAGGGTTATTATTCGCATTGCGAAAACAACAACCAAGAGGAGAAGTGTATAGTTTACCAAAAGTGAACCTACCATTTCTCCTTTTTTCTTCCACCAAAAAGAAGAGGAGCTTATTTTTATCAAGGGTAGTAAATCGTCTATGCTGTTCATGTTAGCAAAACCAAAAAAAAGCCAACGCAGAAACTTTACGGCTATACAATTTTTTCTAACAATTTTATGAGAATAAACAATAAGATAGAATATAAAATCTATCTTTACATACACATGATTATACGGGCAAGAACAAAAGAAAAAACATGCTAAAATAAACAGAAATAATAATGAAATTCATACGTCAAACAACATAAAAATAAGTCAAATAAAAAAATCAATAACAACCCAAAAAAAGCAACATTTTTTCTATACTATCTTGCCAAAATATTGAAAGTGAAACCATAAGAAGTATTTTTTAAGAACACAAAAATGACAAGCATTGCACAACGACAAGAATTACAAGCAAAAATCTGGAGAATAGCCAACGAAGTTCGTGGCTCGGTCGATGGATGGGACTTTAAACAATTCGTCTTAGGTACATTGTTCTATCGCTTTATTAGTGAAAACTTTACCAATTACATCGAGGGTGGAGATGAAAGCATCAACTATGCTGCCCTGCAGGATGATGTAATAACCCCCGAAATAAAAGAAGACGCCGTAAAAACAAAAGGCTATTTCATTTATCCAAGCCAACTTTTTATCAATATTGCCAAAAACGCCCATACCAACCCCAATCTGAATACGGACTTAAAGGCCATCTTCGATGCCATCGAAAGCTCTGCCAACGGTTATCCGTCCGAACCCGACATCAAAGGTTTATTTGCCGATTTCGATACCACCAGTACACGGCTGGGCAATACCGTAGAAGCCAAAAACAACACCCTGGCAAAAGTACTGAAAGGCATAGAAATACTCGATTTTGGAAATTTCGAAGACAATCAGATCGATCTGTTTGGGGATGCCTACGAATTTCTTATCGGTAACTATGCTGCCAACGCCGGTAAATCGGGCGGCGAGTATTTCACGCCCCAAACCGTATCCAAACTCATTGCACAATTGGCGATGCACAAACAAACCTCTGTAAACAAAATATACGACCCCGCCTGTGGCTCGGGTTCTCTACTGTTGCAGGCCAAAAAACATTTCGACAACCATATCATCGATGAAGGTTTCTACGGGCAAGAAGTAAACCATACCACCTACAACCTGGCGCGTATGAATATGTTTTTGCACAATATCAACTACGACAAGTTCAATATTACACTTGGCAACACCCTTCTACAACCAGAGTTTGGTGACGAAAAACCGTTTGATGCCATTGTTTCTAATCCTCCTTACGCGCTAAAATGGATCGGTAGCGACGACCCAACGCTCATCAACGACGACCGCTTTGCGCCTGCCGGTGTTTTAGCCCCTAAGTCTAAAGCAGATTTTGCTTTTATACTACACGCTTTGCATTACTTATCGAGTAAAGGGAGAGCAGCCATCGTTTGCTTCCCCGGTATTTTTTACCGTGGCGGTGCCGAACAAAAAATCAGAAAATATTTGGTAGACAACAACTTTGTAGAAACCGTCATTGCACTTGCGCCTAATTTATTCTACGGAACGTCGATCGCCGTGAATATTCTCGTGCTTTCTAAACATAAAACCGATACCAAAACACAGTTTATAGACGCTTCGGGCGAAGAATTCTACAAAAAAGTAACCAATAACAATGTGCTAGAGGATCAGCATATAGAGCGAATTATGCAGCACTTCGATACCAAAGAAGACACAGCACACGTGGCGATCTCTGTCGATAACAGCATAATTGCCGAAAACGATTACAACCTGTCTGTTAGCTCGTATGTAGAAGCCAAAGACACACGAGAAGTAATCGATATTGTAGCCCTGAATGCAGAAATAGCAAAAACAGTGGAAAAAATAAATACACTGCGTGCGGATATTGATAAAATTATAAAAGAGATTGAAGCATGAGTTACTTAGAAAAACTACTACAGGGCGTAGAAGTAGAATGGAAAACGCTGGGGGATGTGGCAGAGTTGAAAAGAGGACAAACGATCACTGCTAAAACGAAAACAGATGGCAATATACCAGTGATAAGTGGGGGGCAACAACCTGCTTATTATAATGCCGAATTTAACAGAGAAGGTGAAACTATTACTGTTGCGGGAAGTGGGGCATATGCGGGTCATTTATTATTTTGGAATGAACCAATTTATGTTTCAGATGCTTTTTCAGTAAAACCAGATATTAAAATTTTGAATACTAAATATGTTTTTCATTTTTTATTAAATAATCAAAATTGGATTTATAATTTAAAAAAAGGAAGTGGAGTGCCGCATGTCTATCCTAAAGACTTGGCCAAACTCCAAATCCCCATTCCTCCTCTCGACGTTCAGCAAGAAATCGTTCGTATTTTAGACCGTTTCGCCGAGCTTACAGCCGAGCTTACAGCCGAGCTTACAGCCAGACAAAAGCAGTACGAGTATTACCGTGATAAACTGCTGAGTTTTGATGATACTAATAGGGGGGGTATAAGTGGTTGACAATGAGCGAATTAGGAGTTTTTATAAGAGGTAAAGGATTGCAAAAAAAAGATTTTACCAAAACTGGTCTCGGTTGTATTCATTACGGTCAAATTTACACCCAGTACGGTACATACGCCAATGAAACTAAATCATTTGTATCTGAAGAATTTGCAAAAAAAGCTCGTAAAGCCAAATCAGGAGACTTAATCATAGCCACTACAAGTGAAAATGATGAAGATGTATGTAAGGCAGTAGCTTGGTTAGGAAAAGAAGAAATAGCGGTTAGTAGTGATGCATGTTTTTATCGACACAGTCTTAATCCAAAATATGTAGCTTATTTTTTTCAAACAGAAAAATTTCAAAAACAAAAAAGGCCATTTATAACAGGAACAAAAGTAAAACGAGTAAATGCGGATGATTTGGCAAAAATAAAAATCCCCGTTCCACCGCTCGCCGAGCAAGAACGCATCGTCGCCATCCTCGATAAGTTCGATACCCTGACCAGCTCCATCACAGAAGGTTTGCCCCGCGAAATAGAATTGAGGCAAAAGCAGTATGAGTATTACAGGGATCAATTATTAATGTTTAATGGTTAATTGTAAATTGTAAATGAGGTGAGAGAGAATATTGTTAAAATTAAAAGTTTTTCCTTTGCGGTACGTATCGTGAAACTATATCGTCATTTATGCGAGCAGAAAAAGGAATACGTTTTATCGAAACAGTTATTGCGCTCGGGTACAAGTGTGGGGGCAATGGTTCGTGAGGCAGAACATGCCGAGTCTAAAACCGACTTCAGGCATAAAATGGCAATAGCACAGAAAGAAATAAATGAAACTATATATTGGTTAGAATTGCTTGTGGCAACAGATTATTTGACCAGAGAACAATTTGAAAGTATAAATGCCGACGCTGTTGAAATTATAAAACTGATTAGAAGCATCATCAAAACCACCAAAGCCAACCCCTAACCCTTAACCATTACCCCTTAACCATTACCCATTACCCATTATCCATTAACCATTAACCATTAACCATTAACCATTACCCATCATGTATAAATCCATCGCAGAAACCAACAATTTCATCGTACTCGAAAAATACACCAAACACGCTGCGGCGAACGAGGCTTCGGCAGGCTACCAGACTGAGGCAGCACTAGAAAAAGAATTTATCCAGGACCTGATCAACCAGGGCTATGAGAACCCCAAAAACCTCACGACACAAGAAGCCATGTTGGCCAATGTGCGGGTACAGCTGCAGACGCTGAACAATGTGGTATTCTCGAACGGAGAATGGACTCGCTTTGTAGAAGAATATCTGGATAAACCAAGCGATAAACAGGTAGAGAAAACCAGAAAAATCCACGACAATTATATCCACGATTTTGTTTTTGATGATGGCCATATCCAAAACATTTATTTGGTTGATAAAAAGAACATCACCCGAAATAAGGTACAGGTTATTTCTCAGTTTGAGCAGAAAGGCTCGCATGCCAATCGCTACGATGTCACCATTTTGGTAAACGGATTGCCCTTGGTTCAGGTAGAACTGAAAAAACGCGGAGTAGCCATCCGGGAAGCCTTTAACCAGGTTCACAGATATTCTAAAGAAAGCTTCAACAGTACTAATTCTCTCTTTAGATACGTACAGCTTTTTGTAATTTCCAACGGCACGGACACCCGCTACTTTGCCAACACCACCAAGCGCGATAAAAACAGTTTTGATTTTACCATGAATTGGGCACGGGCCGACAACTCGCTCATCAAAGATCTGAAAGATTTTACCGCGACATTTTTAGAAAAAAGAGTATTGCTGAATGTGTTATTCACCTATTCGGTTTTTGATACCAGCGATACACTTCTCATCATGCGGCCGTATCAGATTGCAGCCACCGAAAGAATCTTGTGGAAAATAGAAAGTTCTTACCAGGCCAAAAATTGGTCGAAACCCGAAAGTGGCGGCTATATTTGGCACACCACAGGTTCGGGTAAAACGCTCACCAGTTTCAAGGCGGCGCGTTTAGCCACGCAGTTGGATTTTATAGATAAAGTATTCTTTGTCGTAGACCGCAAAGATTTGGATTATCAAACCATGAAAGAATACCAGCGGTTTTCGCCCGACAGTGTGAACGGTTCTAACAGTACCGTAGGTTTAAAGCGAAATATCGAAAAAGACGACAACAAAATTATTGTCACCACCATACAAAAACTAAACAACCTGATGAAAATCGAGGGCGATTTGCCGATCTATCAGAAGCAAGTAGTTTTCATTTTCGACGAATGCCATCGTTCGCAGTTTGGGGAGGCGCAAAAGAAATTAAAAAAGAAATTTAAAAAATACTATCAATTTGGTTTCACCGGAACACCCATTTTCCCACAAAATGCCTTGGGTGCTGAAACGACTGCCAGTGTTTTCGGTCGCGAGTTGCATTCCTATGTGATTACAGATGCCATTAAAGACGAAAAGGTTCTGAAGTTTAAAGTAGATTATAACGATGTCCGCCCACAGTTTAAAAATATAGAGCAGGAACAGGATGAGAAAAAACTAAGCGCAGCAGAAAACAAAAGAGCTTTGCTTCATCCCAAACGCATCACCGAGATTTCGCAGTACATTTTAAACAATTTCAGAATAAAAACGCACAGGACACAAGGCAACAACAAGGGCTTCAATGCCATGTTTGCCGTGAGCAGTGTAGATGCCGCCAAGCTTTATTATGAGGAGCTGAACAAGCTGCAGAAAGAGAGCGACAAACCCATAAAAATAGCGACCATCTTTTCTTTTGCAGCCAACGAAGAGCAAAGTTCTATTGGTGAAATTGTTGACGAAACTTTCGAGCCCTCGGCAATGGATGTTACTGCCAAAGAATTCCTGACCAAAGCCATCAGCGATTATAATACCCTGTTCGGAACAAGTTATGGTGTTGACAGTAATGAGTTTCAGAATTATTATCGAGACCTTGCCAAGCGGGTAAAAAATAAGGAGGTGGACCTGCTTATTGTTGTCGGAATGTTCCTGACGGGTTTTGATGCGCCAACACTCAATACATTGTTTGTCGACAAGAATTTGCGTTATCACGGTTTGATACAAGCCTTTTCACGAACCAACCGAATTTATGATGCTACGAAGACCTTTGGAAACATTGTTACATTTAGAGATTTGGAGCAAGCGACGATTGATGCCATCACGCTGTTTGGGGATAGCAATACTAAAAATGTCGTTCTAGAAAAGAGTTATCAAGAATACTTGGAAGGTTTTACAGACATCATCACCGGCGAAGCGCGCAGAGGTTACGTCGAGGTTGTGAAAGAGTTGAATGAGAAATTCCCTAACCCGGACGAAATCGTTAAAGAGGCAGACAAGAAGGAGTTTGTAAAACTGTTTGGTGAGTATTTGAGAGTAGAAAATATACTCCAAAACTACGATGAATTTAGCCATTTGAAAGCCTTGCAGCAAATAGACATCCACAATCCGCAGGCGGTAGAGGTTTTTAAAAAAGAACATTTTCTCACAGATGAGGACATTGCTGCAATGCACAATATAGAATTCCTCACAGAAAGAGCAGCTCAGGATTACCGTTCGGTCTACAACGATATTCGGGATTGGTTAAGACGGGAAAAAAGTGGCAAAGAGGCAGAAGAATCCACTATCGATTGGGACGATGTGGTTTTTGAAGTAGACTTACTAAAATCGCAGGAAATAAATCTAGATTATATCCTCGAATTGATTTTTGAGCACAACAAAAAAACCAAAGACAAAGCTGCCTTAATAGAAGAAATACGCAGGGTGATTCGTGCAAGCGTTGGGAATAGAGCCAAAGAGAGTTTGGTCGTTGATTTCATTAACGAGACCGACCTAGACGCGATCCAAGATAAGGCACATGTAATCGATTCGTTTTTTGTCTTTGCGCAAAGTAAGCAGAAAGCCGAAGCCACAGAGTTGATTGCAGATGAAAATCTAAATGAAGAAGCCGCGAAACGTTACATATTAAATTCCTTGAAGCGGGAATATGCCAGCGAAAACGGAACAGAGCTCAATGCGCTTTTACCGAAAATGAGCCCTCTGAATCCTCAGTATTTGACCAAGAAACAAAGTGTATTTGAAAAGATTGTTGCGTTTGTTGAGAAGTTTAAAGGCGTGGGAGGAGAATTGTAAATTATGACCAAAAGACCCAAGAAAAGATTGGTTGTAACATGAAGAAAGAATAATCTAGATGGATAGTACAAACCTACCGTACAGATTTTTATATTGTTTTTAATTACAACTTTTTTAGGGATAGAAATAAGAAAAAACAAACCTCGATCATTTGTTTGAGCGAGGTTTGTAATAAATAATTTGGTTTCTATTTTTTAATAATTTTCAATGTTTTCATTTCTTTTTCCATTTCAACATTTACAGTATACACTCCAGGCAGAAGCTGCGACACGTTCACTTGGTTTTTGGTAGCATTCAGTTTTTTGCTCATCATCAGTTTGCCAGTAGCATCGTATACAGTGAGGCGTTTAATTTTCGAATCAGCTTGTAGATGTAGAATATCTTGAACTGGATTAGGGTAGAATGTTACGTTCGATTTATTATGATCTTGCGTATCAAGTGATCCTACACTAACCGTATATTCTTCGGCTTGCCCAAAACTTCCCCCAACACAAGGATTAAGTAAATTAGCTAGACCAAAATTCTTTTTCACACGCATCCTTGTAAGTCCTTTTTTGGCATCTGCGGGGATTGCCAATACTTGGGTAATTTCTTTGTCATCCACCCCAGTCGATCCGACAAGTTTTTCTGTCATCTCATAGGTTTCTCCCTCGTCATCGAAGTTGCCATTTTGATTCCAGTCTATAAATACCACAAAAGAACTCTCCCAAGCACCGTTTGTATTCCCTTTTAAAGTGATCGTTTCTTCGGTGCCAGGCTCTACATTCGCTATTTTGTCTAAGAAAAGTTCGTGTGCTGGTGAGTTATTCAGGGCAGCATCGCTAACATTGGTCATGCCTCCGAAGCTTACGCTACTAATGGGCTCTACATTAAAAGTAAAATTTAGTGGGCCACAATAAGGAGCAACCTCTGTTTCTACTGTAGTGAACGAGAATGCCGAACAGTTTTCAGCAGAGCCACTTGCATTTTTCGGTACTGCTTTCCAGTAGTAAGTAGTTCCACCATGGGTTAGTCCGTTTACCTTTACAGAGGTTTCTGTTGTGGTTCCGATATACGTGGTTGGGTTTGGATTAGTATCGATAAAAAAGTCGTATTCATCTACATTACCATCTTCTGGTGCAGACCAGCTGAAGTTTACGCCCGAAAGAAATTCGACATTGGATTCACCATCCAAAGGAAGGTTTAGGGTAGCACAATTGGGTAAGTCGGCCGGTGTGTAATCATCTACTTTTATATTATCTACAAGTAAAATAAATTTATCTGTGCTATTGTTTACGAATGCTACTCTAACTGTTTTCCCGATATAAGCAGAAAGGTTAGCAAATCTGCTTTTCCATACCGATTTTTCTGCTGGCGTAGAATATAATTCAACGGTGAAATCGGATACTGAATTTCCTCCATTGGGTGCAAGCATTACTTTATAACCATCCGAAAAATTAGGATCAGCAGCTTTTGCGTCCCATAGTAGAAAAGGAGAATTGCCAGAAACCGTTATTTGTGGCGAGATAAGCCAATCGTTTGCCGTACCTTTTGGTGAATAATACGATGTACTTGCAGCAGCATGATTATTATCTGGTCCACCATAGTTTGGTGTGGGTCCACCACGATCGACTCTTACCCACCCGATAATTTCACTTACCGGTGTAGCAGGAGTAAGACCATCTACATCCACTACGGTCCAGGCACTAAAACCAGGTCCGTTACCGTCAAAGTCTTCTTGGAAAACTTGGGCAGTCCCGACTATTGGTAAAGCTATAAAAAATGCTTTTATTAGTTGTTTTTTCATTATAATATTATTTAATCTGTAATTTGTTGTTTGATGATGAATAGTTTAGATGTTGATACTTGTTTTTTGTTTTGGATATTGCTAAATGATTGTTATGTCTGTTGGTCTATCTACTATTTTAATCTATAATATTCCAAATGAATGATATGGAGTTTGGTGCAATAGAATTTTATTCTTTGTTTTGGTTAAGTGTCTGATTTTGATTTATTTATGTAAGTTAACTTTAAGTGTAGTTTTATTTACAAAATCAAATGCGTAAACAACTCTTTCTGCTCATTGAGATGCTGATAATTGATTTTTTTAGTTTTCATTTTTTGTTCCATATGATCTAAATCAAATCTGTTTTTTAGTTCTACGCCCACCACTGCCGGACCTTCCTCCCGGTTGTTTTTTTTGGTAAACTGAAAATAAGTGATGTCGTCATTCTCGCCTAAAACTTCGTTTACAAATTCTTTTAATGCACCTGGTCGTTGTGGAAAGTTGATGATGAAATAATGCTTCAATCCTTCAAACATCAAGGATCGCTCTTTTATTTCTTCCATTCTTGTAATGTCATTGTTGCTGCCACTAACAATGCACACCACATTTTTACCTTTGATTTGGTCTTTATACGAATCCAAGGCTGCAATACTCAATGCACCAGCTGGTTCTACAACAATGGCTTCTTCGTTATATAATTGTAAAATTGTTGTGCAAACTTTCCCTTCAGGCACTAAGACGATGTCATTTAACGAATGTTGGCAGATTTCAAATGTTTTGTCGCCCACCCGTTTTACGGCAGCTCCATCTACAAATTTATCAATGTCGGTGAGTGCAGTATTTTTACCGTTTTCCAAAGATGTTTTCATAGAAGCAGCACCTTGTGGTTCTATACCGATAAGGTTAGTTTCAGGACTCAATTGTTTAAAAACCGAAACGACCCCTGCTGCCAAACCGCCACCTCCAATTGGGAAGAATAAAAAATCGATTTTGTTTTTTGTATCCTCCATAATTTCCAGTCCCACAGTTCCCTGTCCGGCCATCACCCATTCATCATCAAACGGATGCACAAAAACCGCTTTATTTTCTTTACTGAAAAGCAGCGCTTCGTTGTAGGCATCGTCAAAAGTATCGCCTTTCAAGACTACTTCCACATTTTCTTTTCCAAAGAGTTTTACCTGCTTTATTTTTTGTGCAGGTGTAGTGATGGGCATAAAAATGACGGTTTGTATGTTGAGTTTCCGACAGGCAAAAGCCACTCCCTGAGCGTGATTACCCGCACTGGCACATACCACGCCTGATTTTCTGTCGGTTTCGGAAAGCGAACTGATTTTATGATATGCCCCACGTAATTTATAAGAACGCACGGGCTGCAAATCTTCCCGTTTCAAATAAACCTGAGCATCAAATCGCTCGCTCAGGTTTTCGTTTTTTACCAAAGGCGTATGAACCGATACACCCTTGAGATTTTCCGCTGCCTGCTGTATTTTTGTCAAATCTATCATTTGGTTTGAGGTCTTAATTTTCGAACTTGCATGCCGGTTTGCCACAGCTCACTTTGTTGTAATTCTTCGAGTTCTGCATTGAGTTTTTCCCTGTAATCCGGCTGGCTGTTGGCTTCGATTACGGTGGCTGCTTCTTTGCCGGAGAGTACATTATCGTACAATTCATTGAAAACAGGAGTGGTGGCATCTCTAAATTTATCTTTCCAATCCAATGCGCCCCGTTGTGCGGTGGTACTGCAATTGGCGAACATCCAATCCATTCCGTTTTCGGCTACCAAAGGCATTAAACTTTGGGTCAGTTCTTCTACGGTTTCGTTGAAGGCTTCACTTGGCGAATGTCCTCGCTGACGAAGCACATTATATTGAGCCTCAAAAACACCTGCGATAGCTCCCATCAAAACGCCTCGTTCGCCAGTCAAATCGCTGTATACTTCTTTTTGAAATGTAGTTTCGAACAAATAGCCCGATCCAATAGCAATGCCTAATGCCAAGGCTTTCTCTTCGGCTTTTCCTGTAGCATCCTGATAAACAGCATAACTCGAATTTAGTCCCTGTCCTTTTAAAAACAATGTGCGTAACGAGGTTCCAGAACCTTTGGGAGCTACCAAAAATACATCGACATCTTTGGGCGGAACGATGCCTGTTTTTTCGTAAAATGTTACGCCAAAACCGTGTGAAAAATACAATGACTTACCGGCAGTTAAATGTCTTTTCATCGTTTCCCACGCTTGAATTTGCCCGGCGTCTGATAATAAATTCATCAGCAAAGTGCCTTTTTCGCAGGCGGTTTCTACATCAAAAAGGGTTTCATTTTCTACCCAACCATCCGCCAATGCTTTGTCCCAACTTTTTGTTCCTTTTCGTTGACCTACAATTACATTGACACCGTTATCTTTTAGATTCAGAGCTTGTCCAGGACCCTGTACGCCGTAACCGATTACGGCTACGGTTTCGTTTTTTAATATTTCTTTTGCTTTTTCCAGTGAAAATTCTTCTCGGGTTACGACATTTTCCAGTACGCCACCAAAATTTAATTGTGCCATTTTTTTATTCTGTTTATTGTTTTATTAATTGTTTTCTAATTCTTTCAAATATGCGCTTAGTTCTTTCATCGGTTTGGTAACTGCGACTCTACCAGAGCGGGCAAATTCTAAAATTCCGAAGGGTTTCAGTTTTTCAAACAAAACCTGTGTTTCTGCTTTGTGCCCTGTTTTTTCGATGACGATAAAATCGGGATCGACGGTGAGGATTTTAGCGCTGTTTTCTCTCACGACCTGCTCCACATTGCTGGATTTAAGTTCAGTTGTTTTGATTTTATATAAAGCAATTTCCTGATGCACCACTTCATCATCTTCGTGTACAAAGGCTTTCAGCACATCCACTAATTTTTCGATCTGTCCAATAACTTTATCGATTTGTTCACGGGTTGTTCGTAGAACAATGGTGTACCGATGTACATTTTTTATTTCTGTTTCCGACGCGGTGATGCTGTCGATGTTCAAGTGCCTCCTCGTGAAAATGATGGTGATGCGGTTGAGCATTCCGATGGTGTTTTCCGTAAAGATGGATACGGTGAATGGGCGTTCTAATGATTCCATTTTGTTCATTTTTTTTAATTTATTGTAACCGAATTTCAGCAACCGAAGCTCCAGTGGGAACCATCGGGAAAACATTGTCTTCTTTGGCTACTTTCACTTCCAGCAGAAAGGCATTTTCTGTGTTTAAAAGCTCGTCTAAAGCATGGCTTAAATCTTCCTGTTTTTCCACTTTTACTCCTTTGATGCTGTAAGAAGCCGCCAAGGCTACAAAATCCGGACTTTGAATATTGGTGAAGGAATATCTTTTCTCGAAGAACATTTGTTGCCACTGCCGCACCATTCCCAGATATTCATTATTTAGAATGATAATTTTTACGCCGATATTGTTCTGCATGATGGTTCCTAATTCCTGCAAAGTCATCTGGAAACCGCCATCGCCGATGATGGCTATTACCTGTTTTTCTGGGTTGGCCAATTTTGCTCCGACAGCGGCCGGAAGTGCAAAACCCATTGTTCCCAATCCGCCCGAAGTAACATTGCTTTTGGTCTGATTGTATTCGTAAAACTGTGCTGCCATCATTTGATGTTGGCCCACATCGGTTACGATGACGGCATTGCCATTGGTTTTTTGAGAAAGTAAACCGATGACCAAATCCATTCTTAACTGGTCAGCAAAATCTTTATTTCTGTTTTTAGACAACACCTGCAGTTCATTTTCTTTTGCGTGATGAAATTCATCCAACCAACGTTGATGATTTTGCTCTTCTACCAGATCGGTTAAAAACGCTAAAGCTTCTTTAGCATCGGCTAAAACGGGTGCATCTGCTTTGATGATTTTATTAATTTCGGCAGCGTCAATGTCTATGTGAACCACTTTTGCTTGTTTTGCATAACGAGAAACATCGCCCGTCACACGATCGTCAAACCGCATTCCGACTGCTAAAAGCACATCGCACTCATTGGATTTTACATTAGGTGCGTAATTCCCATGCATGCCAACCATACCCACAAATTGGGGGTGATTTGCGGGGAAAGCACCCAATCCCAAAAGCGTGGAAGCCACCGGAACGCCAGTTTTTTCGGCAAAAGCCCGTAATTCTTCTTCCGCATTGGAAAGCATAATCCCCTGACCGACAATCATCAACGGTTTTTTTGCTCCATTCAAAAGCTTGCTTGCAGCTTGCACTTGATCCAGATTCAGTTTGGGTTTCGGTTGGAAACTTCTAACCGCTGTACATTTTTCGTAAGAGAAATCCAGCATTTCAAACTGAGCATCTTTGGTAATGTCCACCAAAACAGGTCCCGGACGGCCAGACGAGGCAATATAAAATGCTTTAGCTAAGGTAGGAGCGATATCTTCTGCTTTGGTTACCTGGCAATTCCATTTGGTTACCGGCATTGAAATTCCCATCACATCAGTTTCCTGAAAAGCATCCGTTCCCAAAAGGTGAGAAGCCACTTGTCCGGTGATGCAAACCAAGGGCGTCGAATCGATCAATGCATCGGCTAAACCTGTGATTAAATTGGTAGCACCCGGCCCTGAAGTTGCGAATACAACGCCTGTTTTTCCGGAAGTTCGGGCATATCCCTGCGCCGCATGAATAGCACCTTGTTCGTGTCTTGTCAGCACGTGGTTTATTTCTTCAAGATGATCAAACAGGGCATCGTAGATGGGCATAATTGCACCACCTGGATAACCAAATATTGTTTTTACCCCTTCGGCTTTCAGACTTTGTATCACCGCTTCTGCACCAGTGGATTGCAACCGCACCGAAGTTTGTTTGGGAGTTTCTAATTCTATTGTTTTCATTTTCTAATTTTTTTTATCGGTTACACAGCCTAAAGAAGCGCTTGAAACACATTGTGCGTATTTAAACAGAACACCTTTATCAGCTTTTAAGGGCGGTTGTTTCCAGGCCGCTCTTCGTTTTTCCAATTCCTGTTCAGATACTTTTAAGTTGATCGTATTGTTTTTAGCGTCAATGGCAATCAAATCGCCATCTTTTACCAAAGCAATCGTTCCGCCTACAAAAGCTTCGGGTGTAATGTGTCCTACCACAAAACCATGGGTGCCGCCTGAAAATCTGCCATCGGTAATTAATGCTACCGAACTGCCTAATCCAGCGCCAATAATCGATGAAGTCGGCTTAAGCATTTCGGGCATTCCTGGTCCGCCTTTTGGTCCGCAGTAACGGATGACTACCACATTGCCGGGTTTCACTGCTCCGTTTTTCACGCCATCAATCACGGCATATTCATCGTCAAACACTTTGGCAGTTCCCTCAAAATAATTACCTTCTTTACCGCTTATTTTAGCTACACTTCCTTCGGTAGCCAGATTTCCGTAGAGCATTTGCAGATGTCCGTTTGCTTTTACCGGATTTTCTAAGGGAAGAAATACTTGCTGACCTTCGGTTAAATCCTGCACCGATTCTAAATTTTCGGAAATGGTTTTTCCGGTGACCGTTAAGCAATCGCCGTGTAGTAAATGATGTTTCAATAAATACTTCATCACGGCAGGAACTCCTCCTACCTCGTGCAAGTCTTCCATCAGGTATTTTCCGCTCGGTTTCAAATCTGCCAATACCGGAACTCGGTTGCTAACCTTTTGGAAATCATCCAAAGTCAGTTCTATATCCACTGAATTTGCCATAGCGATCAAGTGCATCACCGCATTGGTAGAACCGCCCAAAACGGTGACCATCGTCATAGCGTTTTCGAAGGCTTTTCGGGTCATGATGTCTTTGGGTTTGATGTCTTTTTCCAACAAGGTCTGAATGGCTTTTCCAGTATCGAAACATTCGGTTTTTTTATTGTTGCTCAGTGCTGGATTGGAAGAACTGTACGGCAAACTCATTCCTAAAGCTTCAATCGCGGAAGCCATCGTGTTTGCGGTATACATCCCACCGCACGCGCCCGCTCCGGGACAAGCGTTTTTGATTACTCCTTTATAGTCTTCATCAGAAATTGTGTTGCTAAATTTTTTACCCAAGGCCTCGAAAGCCGAAACGATATTGAGCGGTTCGCCTTTCCATTTTCCGGAATGGATGGTTCCGCCATACACCATGATGGCAGGACGGTTTAATCTTCCCATAGCGATAATTGATCCGGGCATATTTTTGTCGCATCCCACAACTGCCAAAACCGCATCGTACCACTGTGCACTCACCACGGTTTCTATGGAATCTGCAATGATATCTCTGGAAATCAAAGAGAAGCGCATTCCATCGGTTCCGTTGGATATACCGTCACTTACGCCAATGGTATTGAATATCAAACCCACTAAATTTTCCTGCTGTACACCGGCTTTTACTTCTTTCGCCAGATCATTGAGATGCATATTGCAGGGATTTCCTTCGTAACCCATACTCACAATTCCCACTTGGGGTTTTTGCAAATCTTCTTCTGTTAATCCTAAAGCATAAAGCATGGCTTGTGCAGCAGGTTGGGTTTCATCCTGCGTGATGGTTCTGCTGTATTTGTTGAGTGATTTCATTAGTTAAAATGGTTTTGTTTTAATGGATCTCTTACCAAAAGTGAATAGGCATTTTGAAGTTTTTTACCCAAGGAATCGTTCCAGTTTGTAGGAAATTGATAATCATCTACCGCTGCGATACCCACCACTTCGGCAGCTGTTCCGCAGTAAAATGCGCTGTCGGCTTGGAACAAATCTTCTTTGGTGAATTTTCCCTGTTCTACCTCCAGACCTAATTCTTCTGCTAATTCCAAAACCGTAGATCTGGTGATTCCCGGAAGGATATTTCCCAGTTGGGGCGTGAATAATTTTCCGTCTTTCTCAAAAAATAAATTCGCTCCCGGACCTTCGGCCAGGAAACCATCGCTGTCCAACAACAAGGCTTCATCAAATCCTTTCTCTTTTGCTTCGTTGGTTGCCAGGATAGAATTGACATAATGACCGCAGACTTTGGCTTCGATATGGATGGATTTTGGATGCGGTCGGCAATAAGAAGAAACCGTTAACCGCAGTAATTTTTCGCCTAAATAAGCTCCCCAATCCCAGGCAGCAATCATCACCGAAACGCTGGTAGGTTTTGATAAGCTCATATTTTGTCCGCAATACACCAATGGTCGGATATAGGCATTTTTTAAGTTGTTTTTTTCCAGCAATGCGTAGGTGGCCTCTACCAATTCCTGCACGGTATAGTTGAAAGGAATTTTCACCAGTTCGCATGATTTTTTTAGGCGTTCGTAATGTTCTTCGGCTTTGAAAACTTTGGTTCCCTGTTCTGTTTCATACGAACGGATGCCTTCAAAAGCGCCGTAACCATAATGAAGGGTTTGACTGTATAAATCGGTTGTGGAATTGTTGGCTTTTACAAATTTTCCGTCTAAATAAAGCACTGTTTCGTTGTTGAAATACATGTTTGTTTTTGTTTTTTATTGAATTGTTATTTGATTTTCTGGGCATAAAAAAAGCCTTTCCCGAAAGTGAGAAAGGCTTACAATTTGACATACAGCAGCATTCCTCACGGTGGCGAGTTGATAATAATAATGCTGATAATAATATTGTTGGTATATAGGTTCATTTTGTTCTTTTTTTTAATTGTTTGTGCATAAAAAAAAGCCTCCTGATTTCTCGGGAGGCTTCTTAGAATATATCTTTTAGATTTGTTCAAAATTATTCCTTCCCGGACTGTGAAATCACACCAGTAATAATAATAGAAGAAATAATAATTGAGTTGTACATTTTCTTTGCTTTGCGTTGCAAACATAAAAAGTATTTTTTTGATGACCAAATTTTTTTACTTAGTTATTTCGAAATACAGGTTTTCATTGTAAGGAGATTTGTGATATTATATTGAAAATAAACTGTTTATAGGGTGAGTTGTATCAATTTTTGTCAATTTTTATAAAATAAATATTATTAAAGATCGTTATTTTTATACAATAGGTTTCTTATCAATTATTTGTTTTAAATAGAAATCTAGCGAAGACTTATTTACACAGTCTGACATTACAGTCTGTTTATGAAAAAAAATATCTAACATTAAAATTCTACTTGTTTTTTTATATTTTCTAGAATTTCGACTCCTATCGCTTTTTGTTTTTCAAATGCGCATTCGAGAGAAAAATACTGTCAGATGCAAGAATTAATATCCAATTAACATGAGGAGGTGATTTTATTTTTAAATTGTGACAGAAAAACAATCCTTTTACATGAAATTTCGAAAACTTCATGTACGAAAAGAAGCTATTCGCAGATCGATTTTCATAAAACAGAAAAAACAAATTGTCTATTTTAAAATAGATCAATTTCTAAACATAAAGTATCATCGCGCGTATCAAATAAAATCAACTTAATATCATGAAAACTTTCTTTAGACTTTTTGGAGACTTTTGGGTGTTTGTATTCCCGCTGTTCTTTATAGATATCCCTCCATTTATAGAAACTTCTCCGATCATGGCAATGGTTTATTTTGTTATAGGAGTAGTGGGTTGGTTGGTGTTTATTGGCATCCGTTTTTGGAAAAGCATCATTGTGCCGCGGAAAATGGCAGGGAAAGTAGAAAACATGAGACGGGACGGGAAAAAAGTTGAGGCGAAAATTCTTGAAAAGAAAGTTATTAGCATACAAGGAGATTCGACAGACGAAGAGCTGGAATTTCTCGAAGAGTTTAATGACAAATTTTCTACAAAAGTATCTAACGGAGATCAAGTTCTACATCTTGTCTTTGAGTTTGAAAACCATGTTGGAACAAAAATGACTGGCTCGCTCGAGTTAGTCGACAGCAAACCCAACCAAAAGAGATTTGAGAAAGGAAACTATTTGTCATTGGTCTTGCCCGTCGATAGTAATGCCGATGTTCCCTACTACTTTGCCGATGGAGAAATCGTAATGAAAACTCCTATTTCTACTTATTTATTCATTGCGTTTTGCTTGTTGTACTGTGTGGTTAGTTTTGTTATAGAATATCATCTATACAGCAATGGAAGAGGATTACGATTTTTGCACATATTCTTTCCTTGGGTAGTATCACCGTATGTAGGGATTTTTGTTTATAAAACGTTCGATTCTGTATTTTCGGGTAGAATTTTCGAACGATTAAACAGTAAAACCCAAAACAAACTGTTGCTCTACGGCAAAAAGGCCATCGGAGATGTTACAGAAATATCGCAAACGGGTGTGTACATCAACGAGCAACCACAAATGAAGTTTAATGTAATCTATACAGACGAACGTGGACAAACGCACCAAGCTTCTTTCAAACAAATTGTAATGCTGAATGACCTCCATAAAACCCAAACAGGAAAATGGGAATTGTTGTATCTCCTGGATGAACCTAAGGTTATCGAACTTCTAAACCCTATTTCCAATAAAGAAAACACCATCAATCTCGACGATTTTTCGAAAGAAGAACTGGCGGAATTGTTGAATGAAATTATCAGTAAAAGGAAGAATAAGGAATAAAAACCATATCAAGGAAAGTTATGCTAAAAAATGAAATAGAATTAGCGGAAAAATACCAACGCTTTATAAAAAAAGTGGTCAAAGACAACGAAGTTTATGTCTTGTTCGGAGACGCCGGTGCGAGCGTCCCGCTGGTTGCTGTTGGCATTTAAAAGACACGAACAAGATGCTCGTGCCGGCGGAGGAGCAAGTGTTTCAGTATAAAAAACTAGTCATGCTATTCAAAAAGGATGTGAGTGATGAATTATCAGCCTATACTTTATAGTCATTTTCTCTTTCATAATTGGTATGAAAAAATATTTTATATTTTTTCATCCGGCACAACAGACGATTATTATATTCCTAAAAATAGGATTCAAGGTTATGCACTTTTGGAAAATATCCCAAATGAAAGTGTTTTTCCTAAGATTACTGCGTTATCAGTAGAGTGTGCGGAGTATGACGCTATTGAAAAACTTCCTGATTGGATATACCAGTTAGAAAATCTTGAAGCCCTATCAATTCCATGCAGTATGCTGAAAGATGAAAAATTCATAAACTCTGGGGTGTTTCATCAATTAAAAACCTTGGTTATAAACAGGTTGTTAGGGCTTGAGAATCCCAAAATATTATTAGATGGTGGCCGTTTGGGAAATATTTTAAATTTATTTATCAATTTTCCTACATGTGAAATAATAAATACCTCTGCAATGAAAAAAATCAAGTCATTTTCTATGGATTTAGAAGATAACAACATTTTTGATTTGAGTGCTATTGAATTTTTAGGCCACCTTGATTTCTTAAAACTTCAAAATATTCCTGCAAAAGTGACTTTATCCAACCTTTCTGATATTAACTTAAAGGGGTTGGTAATAATCAATTCATTAAATAAGAAACAAAATCTATTGTTATTGATTAATAAGCATAAGTTAAAACATTTGCTCTTAAACAATTGTTTATCAACTTTAGATTTGAAGGATATAGACGACTCTTGTGAGTTAGAAGAGTTGATTATTCAAAACTGTAAGAAAGTTACGGGATATGAAAATATATCTCAGATAAAAACCTTAAAATATTTGGAATTTTTGAATTGCAAACCTGTTATGACTATAGAGGAAAAAAATAAATTATTGGAAATGAATTTGAATTTTTTTAAAAGTGTTTAATTGGGAGAGGACGCAATAACCCCGCCGGTGCGAGTGTTCCACTGGTTGCCATTGATATGAAAAATTTTACAAATAAACTCAGCTATCAAAAGCAATACTATGAATCCGTTAGAAATCATTAAAAACTTTATAAAATCCTAAAAAAAAATAATTCAATGAATAAACTAAAAGAGCAGTTTCAAAAATACGGTTTCACTGAAGTATTCGAGGTGCTGGCACCCCAAGCCCGGGCCGCCATTCACATGCTTCCGGGAGAAGTGCAAAGCGATGAACAAACCATAAAAACCGGAGCTTCCAAATTAGGCGGTTGTCCGGATTTGCCCAAAGGGCAGCCTTGGTTAACCAATGAGGAAACGGGAGACCCGATGAGTTTTTTTGCACAAATTAATTTGGCTGAAATTCATCCTTTTGATGCCGGGCATGAACTTCCATCCAGCGGAATGCTTTATTTCTTTTACGATGTCAAATATTTTTCATGGGGATTTGATCCGAAGAACAAGGTCGGCAGCCGCGTATTTTTTTATGAAGGTCCGCAGGAGGCTCTGGAGCGGGTGCCAACCCCGGAAGGAGCCACAGAATATAGAGCTTCATCGCTATCGTTCAAAACCGTTGAGGAAGTTCCCGAAATTTCAAGTCATTTAGCAAATGCAGATATTACGGAAGAGCAGGAAGATGATTATTTAGATTTGCTGGATGAGATGTCCAGCGGCGAAGCGATACACAAATTGTTGGGGCACTCCAATAACATCCAAAACGGTATGGAACTGATGTGCGAATTGGTTCATCATGGCATCTACTGCGGAACTTCTGCGGCATATCGCGACCCAAAAATTAATCAATACCGCGAGCAGGTATCTCGCTGGAAGCTGCTCTGCCAAATTAATACGAGCAACGACCACGGAATCGCTCTTGGCGACGAAGCCTGCCTCTATTTCTGGATAACCGAGGAGGATTTGAAAAACAGACATTTCGAGCGGGCTTGGCAAGTATTACAAAGTTATTAATCATCATTTTAAAACCAACTCGCAAAAAAATTGATTTAGAGATTTTTCACCACCAAATTCATTTAAAAGTGAAATAATAAGCAATCAAAATTATGATCATACTTGAAATTTTAGCCACAATCATAGCCATGGCGTTTAAAAGCATAATTGGTGTTCCTTTGTTACTAATTTTAATCTTTTTTCTACCTTATTATTTTATTATTTCTTCGTCCTTCATGAAGAAAATCGCTGCTAAGTCAGGTGCAAGAAATAAAAAAGAACGAAAGAAATTTTTGGATAAATTCTGGAGTGTTGGAGGGATAGTCTATTTTTTACTTATAATAAGCATTTCAATCGTTTTCCGCACAGGCGGTAGGGTGGAACAATCTATTGCCAACCAATTCGGTACAGAAGCTAAAGCATTGATGTATGAAAAATCGAACTCGGGTATAATCTTAAATTACAGACCGGCCTACAGATGCCATTTTGTATTTCCGTTGCCCGATGGAACGTACGCAAAAGCCTCTATGCTTGATATCGATATGAATAGACTGATTACCAGTGGAGAACGTGTTACCATTAAGTATCTGCCTTATTCGATGAAAATTTATCCTGTAATTAGTATAGTTAGATAAAGTAAAACGTGGTCAATAAAATAATAAAATTCAACTTATTAAAGGATACAAAAGATTAAAAAGGAAAAATTATGAACTCACAGCAAATTGATTTAGAAATTTCTCACCATCAAATTCATTTAAGAAGCGGAGATTTTAACCCCAAAAACGAACAATGGAGCAAAGAGGATATTATACAGGGTGCAATTTTGACAGCATCGCATGTAACATTCGACCCCATTGTTGATGGCGATTTTGCAGCAATGGTAACGGTAAGTTTTCAACACGAATTTACGGCATCCAAAGACGCGTTGAGAATTATCAAATTTCCTTTTACGGTGGTCGGAGATTTGGTGCTTTCATCGGTGCCGGCAGAGCACACCTTATTGGTTTCGCCAGAAGAAGGAACTTATACGGGATATTTTGAAATCTGCGAATCCGAAGAGGTTTCGGAGGTGTATTATCAATTTACCTTTGTCTCTTTTGGTGGCGAAAAAGAAGCCCGTTTTGTGATGGATGACAATTTCGGAGGCAAAAAAGACGAATTATTAATAGTACAATAAATTTTGAATACTAATAAGGAAAATATGATCAGCATTGAAAACGATCGTCTTGATGGTTTTATTTTAGGGCAAAGTAAAGAGGAAATAGAGCAACAAAAATTTGATGCATCTCTATACCGTTTGGAGTTTGAAGAGCAAAACGGTCGTCAGGTTTTAATAACCGTGTCGGTTCGTGATATTCCAAACTTCAAACTCAACGGAAACGAAATCAACTTCAACAATTTAGAGGAGTTCTTAAAGGAAGAAAATCCGCTGGTGGATGATTATATTCTTGTACTCACTAAATACAGATTAACATTGATACCGGATTTTAAAGAGAAGTTATTTGCAGAAGTTTTAATATACGATGAAAGCGTAAAAGACCTTTATGAAGAATCGTATGATGATTATTATTTGAATCTTAAGGAATGACGAGTAAATAAAATTTTCACCCTTAAAAACAGGAAAACATGGCATTTCCATTAGACGAAAAATTCATTACCGACACAGAAAACGAACTCAATGTTTTGTTTCCCAACGAGTTCAAAACCAAAATGATACAAGAAAACGGTGGAGAAGTATTTACCGAAGACGACAATTGGCAACTTTATCCGTTTTTCGATCAATCGGATAAGAAGAGAATCAGTCGCACCTGCAACCATATCGGGCTCGAAACCAAACAAGCAAGAGAATGGATAAACTTCCCAGACGATGCCGTTGCCATTGCAGGAAACGGTTGTGGAGACCACTTGGTACTGCTCACTACAGACGGAGGCAAGAAACTTGGCGAAGAAATTTTTATCTGGCATCACGAGACCGGTGAAGTTGAAAAGACCGCCGAAACCATCACTGAACTTCTCGATGATGGTTTTGAGGATGAAGATTTTTATTTTTAAGAAAGGATAGGGTATGCAAGAAGCAGCAAAAAAACAATTATTGAAATCACCGGACAGTGAAAAAGAATTGCTGATTTGGGGAATCCCCATTGAAAAAGTAGATGAAATGGCAGCACTGGGAATTCCGCTTGCTGCATCGGGAGACATTGGTATTTCGGAGGTTTTTAATCCGAAGAAGACACATCCTGATTTCGTATTTCCGTGGGTTGGGGCCACACCTGTAAAAGATGTTGCAGCAATGCCCGAAGAGGTGGTGATCTGTTTGAAAAAGGTCAAAGGCGTTCACTTCGACCTCCTTGTATACAATAACTTTTTCATCGTATCCGAGAAACTCTACGAATATATGGTAATTAATGGATTCAACTACGAAAACGGCAAAAGCATCGCACATATATTGGATACAAAAGGGAAAAAACTAACAGAAGAAAAGTTTTATTTGCTTAGGTTTTATTGGTGGGAAATTACAACCGAAGAGGTTGGTATATTTACGAGTGAGGATGAGAGTTCTCATCCCAGAGCTATCACGCATTCATCCAAAAATTTTCTAATGACAACACAGCTCGGCTATGAGAATGAATTATTTGTAAATAAGCAACTGAAGGAGGATATTGAAGCAAAATTTAAAAATCCCACCCTGTACACCATGAAAGAATGGGAAGAATTAAATAAGGAAGATTGGGAGTTTTAATGATTTCCTCCCGCTCGTAACTGTTTCGTAGAAATTACCCATACAGCAATAACATCGAACACAGAAAAATCAAAAACGCTATAAAGAATTTTTAAAAAAGTAAAACATGAAACGAAATATTGCTATTGTA
>NZ_KV798546.1:5034-220336 GCF_001809725.1 Weeksella sp. HMSC059D05 | reverse complement strand
AAAGAAGCCTATCACGATACCTTCAATGAAAACGAACTCAATGTTTTGTTTTCCAACGAGTTCAAAACCATAATGATACAAGAAAAATGAAACTATATTCCATTTACAGTAAACTGCTCAATTCAGAGGCTTACATAGAGCTGATGAATCGCGATAGAACGGAGATAAAATTTTATTTCTTATATGATGAAGGCGAACTAAATACCAAGCCTAAATTTAGGGGACAGGAAGGTTTTAACACTAAGAATATTAAACTTACTGATAAATATGACAGCATAGATAGTCTGTTGGTGTTTTCTACTGATTTTTATGAAAAAATGAATCTTCTACTCAAAGACGAAATGCAGTTTTTTGAAGCAGAGCTAATGGTAGATAATGAAATCATTAATTGTTATATTGGGAAAATAACCAACATTCAAAGTATTTTAAATGAAGAGAAATCAGAATATGATGAGTGGTTGGGGGATGAAGATGAGCCTTTTGTAGAAACGCCAGTATTTATGAAAGAGATTCACAATACTGTTTATTGTGTTAAAAACACATCCAGACAAAATATTGTAGGATTTACAGAGTTGTTCAAACAACAGGTAGAAAATCAAGGTTTAAAAATTGATTTTCGGGAGGTTAAACAATAATTTCAACTTTTTGATTTAACGGGATTTAATCAATGCCAAACTTTTCATAAGTCTCACACTGATATGGTAATTGCTTCTCATTTGCTTACATAGTGCTGATGAATCACGATAGAACGGAGATAAAACTTTAACTTCTAAATTAAAAAAATAATGACGCACAAATTTTGGGGAACGATAAAAGAAGATGATTGGGCAGAGTTTACTTCCGATATTACTTTTTCTCACCCGTTTTTTAACGAACAAAATATTGAAATTTTTTTGGGCGATGAAGACGGCGAAGAAATAGAAGATTTCCCTACCGAACAGCAACTGACGGAATTTGCAGAAACCTACCAAATGTTTATTGAGGATATTGAGAGTAAACTCCAAAGCATCCAGAATAAAGCGTTTGAAAGATATTTAGAATTATATGCACATTTCTACGAAAATCCTGATAAATCTGGGAAACCAGCACTAAATATCGACAGTGTAGAAAAACACAACGACGCCATTAAAGACATGACGGCTTTGAGAGTTTCGGGTGGCAAAATACTCCGGTTATCCATCAGATACCTTTTGGATACAGAACATGGGCTTGAATTCAAATTCGTGGATAATCAATTGGTAAAGATGGGTGGAATTGCAGAAACATAACGATAAAACGGAAATAAAATTTTGAATACTAAAAAGGAAAAATATGGAAAACAAAATAAACTTCTGCGAAGAAGACATCAGCGAATTAAAAGACGGTTTAACTCCTTTTCCCGAAGAGGTATTCGTGGCAGAACAATCCTGGTTGAACGATTGTTTCCTGCCCTTGATTTCGGTGGATTTAGGAATATTACGCACCGATTTGGCAGGAACGGTAGTGCATTTTCTTAATCCGGTTGAGCCAGCAGACGGGCTTCTCGGCGAAGAAACAGAAGAATTTCACAATGAGTTTTGTGCAGAAAATTGGATTGCATTCAAACTGACCACGGATAATAAATATAATTTTTTAGCCGATAAAGACTATTTCCTTTCTTTATCGGAATGCGACGAAGATTTGGCAGAACACATACAAACCATGCGGGATACCTTCCAAACCGTAAAATCCAAATACAAGGAAAAAGGACAACTGCTGTCTTGGCAAGACTATCCCGACGCTCTGAATTTTATCGACAGACTGGGCGGCGAAATTTTAGGGGGCAATTGGGTAGATACCGTAGATATTCCGTCTGCATTTGAAATGAATTTCGAAACTCCACCCGAAGATTCAGACAGCGACGGCATCTCGATTTCTTATCAGGGAAAAGAGTTGATGTATGTTGGGGAAGTTGCCGGATATAACTACTGCTCGGAAGGTGCCGATGCTATTATGATATTTTACGAACCCGAAAACCGGATTGTATTATTCACTTACGATTGGTCATAAAATCATTTTCAAAAATCATAATTGGGGATTTTAATGCTTTCCTTCCGTTCGTAACTGTTTCGTAGAAATTACCCATACAGCAATAACATCGAACACAGAAAAATCAAAACACTATAAAGAATTTATAATAATAAAACATGAAACGAAATATTGCTATTGTATTTTTTATTGGTGGATTTTTGGCAGTGACTTCCTCCGACAAAATAAAAGAAGCCTATCACGATACCTTCAATGAAGACAAACAAACCAAACTGGAACGAATATATAATACGCCTGGTTTTGTTGATAATGAAGAGAAAGAAAAATTAGCCGAGTACCTCTACAACGAAGCTCTGAAACTCATGCAGGAAAAAGAATTGGAGGATCCTACAACTTTGAGAATTTTACAGGAATATAAAGAAATCAATTTTGTGGAACCCATGAAAAATAGAATAAACGAGTTGAAAGAAGCTCCAAAAAACTTTCTTGCCGATCCCGATAAGCTCAAAGCCATTCAGCAGGAACTGCAAGATCTTTTCCCAAACAAGCAGCTGCAGATTTCGGGAGGTGCTATCATGATTAATCAAAACATGGTTTATTTGGATTTGGTTGACCCCGAAAATCCAGAATATGTAGATAATTATACCTACAGGAAAGTAAAAAACGAATTCAAATGGGTAAAGGGCGATCCTGTAAAATCACACCGTATATCTAAAAAGACCCAACCGCTTGTTGATTTTTCCACTGCCAACATACTGTTTTTGGTTGCCAAAGAAAAGATGAAAACCATAGAAGGAGCCAATAAACCAAAAAATGTTTACTATTATCTGCACAACCAGAAATGGCAAACAACCATTGATGCGGCCCGTGAAGACTATATAGTGCAAACCGACACCAATGGAAATCTTACCGAATTTAAGAAATTATAAGAAGTTGTTTTTTTGTTCATGTAAAAAACAATACTGGTCAAAAGAAATGTTTACAATAAACGTAAAGAAAACGATTGGTATAGAAAATACAGAATAATTTCTTTGTTCTGTCTATACTATAATAATGTTTTATGGGTTTATACGATTTAATCTTTAATTAGCTTTTGGATAGTAGTACCCTTCTTAGAAAGAATTTTTATCAGGTATAGACCACGAGTAAGTTTGCTAACATTTATTTTGTTTTCGCCAGAATTAAGGTTTTCTGTGTGTACTAATTTTCCGTCGAGAGTATAAATACTAAGCGTTGCATTTTTTTCATTTTTTGCATCAACAATTACAAAATTCTTAGCAGGATTCGGGTAAATTTTTGTCTCTATTTTTTCGACAGAATTTTCAGACGTACCCATCGAACTCATCACAATACGTTTAATAAGCTGGGAACCGAATTCTACTACCAAGATATCACCATTCGCTTCGATGGCTACAGAAGATGGATAATTGAGGTCATTTGCCAGAATTTCAATGTTGCTTCCATCGGCATTCATTCGTTTCACTTGCCTGTTGAAGGTGTCGGCTACTACGATTTTGCCATCAGGTTGTATAGCTATACTATAAGGATACGAGAAGCCGTGGCCTATTTTTTCTAGATTGCTGCCGTCTTCGTTCATACGAATAATTTCGCTGTTGCCGGTATTGCATACTAGAATTTTGCCATCATTTTCTATTGCTGTTTTTCTTGGACTAAAGAATTGATCTTGGAGTATTTGAATGTTGCTTCCGTCGATATTCATCCGTTTCACTTGGGTATTGAAGTTGTCAGTTATTAGCAGTCTGTTTTGGTTGTCCACAGTCACAGAATAGGGATTATAGAATCCTGATCCGATTGTTTGGATATCTGTTCCATCTGCATTCATTAGTTTTACGGCGTTTCCATTATAATCTGCTACGGCAATTTTGTCGTTCTTCGTGTAGGCTACATCCCATGGATTTTTGAAACCAGAGCCAACTGTTTCCAAATTGGTTCCGTCTCCATCCATCCGAAGTATTCCGAGTTCTTGATCTGCTATAATGATTTTACCGTCTGGCTGAAGTGTTATGCTTGTAGGTGTATTATAGCCTTCGCCCAAGATTTCTACTTTATAGATTTGTGCAATGGCAAAATTAGAATATAAAAAAATAACCAGTGCCAAGGAGTAAAGTTTTTTCATCGTTAAAGTTTTTATTTGGTACCTGATAAGGTAGGAATATGTTTTTTATTAACAATGGATTTTATGAATTTTTTTTAAATAAAAAAGTATATAAACTTACATTAGTCTGTTTAGTAGGAGATGAAGAATAAAAAAAAAAAGCGTTTACAAAAAGTAAACGCTTTTTTCAGGAAGTGGTCCCAGTTGGGCTCGAACCAACGACTTGCTGATTATGAGTCAGCTACTCTAACCAGCTGAGTTATGGGACCTGAATTTTAGCGGTAAACAACCCCAGCCACTTGGGGTCTGATGCTTAATTCGAGTGCAATATTATAACATATTTTTTTAATTACAAAATTATTTTTTATCCATACAGAGTTCAACCAATACTCCATTGGTGGTTTTTGGGTGTAAAAAAACGACTAACTTATTGTCTGCTCCCTCTTTAGGCGTTTCGTTGATAAATTCGAAACCTTCTTTTTTTAGTCGATTAATTTCGTATTCTAGATTTTCAACCCCGAAGGCTAGATGATGTACACCTTCTCGATTTTTTGTAAGGTATTTTGCAATTGCACTCTTTTCGTTCGTTGCTTCAAGTAACTCTATTTTGGTGTTTCCTACCGAAAAAAATGACGTTAATACATGTTCCGATTCTACAAGTTCTTCTTTATATGGTGTATGTCCGAGAAGTTTAGAGAATAAGTCGTTAGATTGTTCTAGAGACTGAATAGCAATTCCGATGTGTTCTAGTTTCATTTTTTTGCGTTTAAGAGTTTAGATTATTTTCGGCATCTACCAAATGTTTTTGTTCCCATTTGCTGATAGAAGCTGTTGACAAAGCATTTCCTAAAACATTCGTCATACTTCTTGCCATATCACAAAAATGGTCGATAGGTAGGATTAGTGCAATTCCTTCTGGCGGAATTCCGAACATAGAACAGGTTGCAATGACAACGATCAACGAGGCACGAGGTACTCCTGCAACACCTTTACTTGTCAGCATCAATACCATTAGCATCAAGATTTGTTTTTCTATTGGCATGTGGATGTTGTAAACTTGTGCTATGAATATACTTGCAAATGTCATATACATCATACTTCCATCTAAGTTGAATGAATAGCCAAGCGGAAGGGTGAAGGATATAACTTTTTTATCGGCTCCGTAATCTTCTAGTACTTCTACTAGTTTAGGGAAAACGGCCTCACTACTTGTGGTAGAAAATGCTATTAACAGGGGTTCTTTGATATGTAGTAGCAAAGATACTAGCTTTTGTTTTCCTAAAATTAGATAGCCCACAAAAATCAGGACTATCCATAGTAGCGCTATACCTAGAACAAATGCTACTAAGAATTTTCCATACATGATGAATACACCGAATCCATGTTTGGCAATAGCAGCTGCAATTGCACCAAAAACACCTAGTGGGGCAGTCCACATGATGTATTCGACCATTTTTAGGACTACATGAGATACTTTTTCCAATGCATTGGTTAGCATTTCACCTTCTTTGCCATAGGCTGCTAGGGCAACACCAAAGAAGATAGAGAATACAACTATTTGTAGAATTTCATTGGTTGCGAAGGCTTCGAAAACACTTTTCGGAATCGTATGTGCCACAAAATGTTCTAGTGTTAGGGCAGAGGTAGAGTTCTTGAGCAAGTCGGCAGCATCTAGACTACTTATCGAGAGGTTCATATTATTACCTGGTTGTACTAAGTTGACAATGATTAAACCTATTGTTAATGAAACCAATGAGGCAGTAAGGAACCAACCCATTGCTTTTCCACCGACACGTCCTACAAGTTTCATGTCGCCCATTTTGGCAATTCCGACAACGAGGGTAGAAAATACCAAGGGTGCAATAATCATTTGGACCAAACGAATAAATATAGTACCTAAGAGTTTAATGTTTTTAGAAAAAGAATCTGCACTTTCTGGGAATACATAGAAAACGCCTCCTCCTAAGATTATACCGCCAATGAGACTGAAAATAATGGCTAAAAAAAGTTTGTTGTTTTTCATAATATAATTTCTGTGCGTGAAATTAAGAAATTGTTGTAGAATTTCGTTAATTATTTATTTTTTCTTCAAAAGGGATTTCTGGATTTAATATTTCTCGGATTAGATTTTGGAAATAAGTCAAGCTGTCTTCTACAATTTTATAAGTTATCATTGTACTTTTGTTGTAATGGAGGTAAATAGGTTCTTTGTTTAGAAATTTGATCGGGTAGATACTCAACTGAATTTCTTCTTCTTGTTGTTGAATTTCATTATAGTACAGGTGTGCATAAGTTATCAATTGTAAATATTTGGCTTTATTATCCATCTCGAAAACCTCTTCTATCTTGTCCGAAGCTAAATTTAGGTTGTCGATTTTTCCTGTTTTATAATCGATTATTCGTTTTGTCCCATTTACAGAATCTATCCGGTCGATAAATCCTTTTACTTTTACTTTCCGATCACCAATATCCATCAAGAAATTGTATTTTTTCTCAAGAAATAAAATCACCAATTCATTCTCTTGTGCTATTTTTTTATCACGCTGTAAAACGCCTTCGACGATTTTTCTAGCTACATTTTTGATGAGTAAGTTTTCGCCTCTATCTAGTTCACCTTCTTTGTACTCTTTTTTTAAGTTGGCTTCTAAAACCTCATCAACTTTATTTTTTATTTCTTCAAAATCTTTTTCATGTAGAGCGATATTAAGATAATCTTGGTATAAAGTTTCTAGAGTACCGTGTACGATTTTTCCCAGTGTCTTCGCACTAATTGTTTCTTCGGCCTCTTCTGTTTCATCGTTCGATAAAATTACTCGTTCATAAAACTCAATCGGATTACGAATATAGGTTGATAGTAAGGTGGGTGAAATTCCGATATTTTCTGCCCAGTCGATAAGTTTCTCCATCGTTTTGGGCGTTTTTGGTATCACTAATTTATTTTTTGGGATAATTTCGAAATGCGGTTTTGCGTAATTAATCACAACTTCGTGTGAGCTTTCATAAGCAATTTGTTCTAAAAATCGACTTTTTTCTCCTGATCCCATCGCATCCGAATCTGTATTGTAAAGGAAATGTACTGTTTTTGCACGTGATAATAAGCGGTAAAAATGATACGCATAAATCGCATCATTTTCTGTAAATGTATTAAGGCCTTTTTCCTTTCGGATATCGTACGGAATAAATGTATTGTTTTGTCGCCCGAGTGGCAATATACCATCATTTACAGAGGTCATAATTAGATGATCAAAATTAATTAATCGTGTTTCTAATAAACCCATAACTTGCAATCCATCAAGTGGTTCTCCTATGAAACTTAAAGTTTCACTTTGTAATAGTTTTTGATACAAAAGATACAATGTTCTAAAACTAGTTGAAGCTTTTAGAGTAGCAATTTCTGTGCGTAAACTTGTGAAAATTTGTTGAAAATAGAATAAATATTCGCGCATCAAGTCATTGTCTATTTTGGGGTTTACGAATAAGTCTGCTATGAACTTTTCTATAATAGACAATAAATCGTTTAGATTGTTTGGTCTCGAAAATAAGGGGCTAAAAATCGAATCAATTAAAAAATCTTGTAAGAATTTCACTGAACTGAAAACTTTGTTTTGGGAATGTATAATTGCAATTAATTGCTCGTCATTTTTGCAATGAAAAATTTTTAGCGACGGATTCTCTAGAATATCCAATATGTTTTTGAAGTAAAAAGCTGTAGAGTTTCCTAGTTTTTCTCGGTTCATATGCAACTCTAAAATAGACTTGAAAAAATGAGCTAAAGGAATGTTCTTCAGTGGAATTCCCATCGATATATTGATGTGTTTTACATTGTTTGGCATTGCATTTAGCAAAGCAGGTAACAACATTTCATCTGCCAAAATTAAAGCAGTATTTTTTAGTTCTTCTTCGGTTTTATGTCTGAGTAGTTCGTTAACATATTTTGCTTGTGCAACGTTTTTACTAATTCCTGTGACTTGGATTTGTTTTGGAGAAGCGAAATCATTAAATGTCCATGACCATTGTTTTTTTGTTTTCTTTTTGTGTCTTCGTAAAAATGCACCAGACTCTTGCTGTGGCTGTAAATAATATTCATCAGCATCCCAGAATATTTTTGCTTTTTGTTCATTTTCCAATCCAAATAATATGGCCTCTTCTGCTTTTGTAAGTGCATTGAAGCCAGCAAAAACATATTCTATAGGCGAGTTTATAGCTTGATTAATTTGCTCGGCCGCAAGTCTATTTGCTAATCCATAATAGGCTTTTTTTTCGGTCAATAAATCTTTTCTAAATTGATTATAAAACAATTTTACACGTTCATTAAACTCTAAGTGACGCTGAATTAATGTGTGTTTATCGGCTTCTCCAATTTCCAGTCCCCAATTTTTTATTCGTTCTATCGAAACCATGTATTCAAAAAAATGATCCGTATCGACTAAAGAGGCATCAAGATCATCAAAGTCCTTGAGGGTTGTAGGTGCCCACTTCAAGAAATCATCAAAAGTTTCTAAATCTGGAAAAACTTTTTCGTAGGAATTGTAAGCAAAAAACCAAAGCGATAAACCAGAAATTAGTTGCACATTCGCCATTTCGGAAACAAATTCTTCTATGCTAATCATTTTAGGTAGAACGACTTGTGATGTTTTTTGCTGAAAAGCTTTTTTAAAAAACAGCATTGGTCTTTTTCCGGGTAGAACCAATGTCGTCTGTAATAATTTTTCAGTATCCTTGAGCAGTTCATCAACTACTTTATCTATAAATTTTGACATTTCTGTATGCTTTCTAAAAAGGTGAATTTACTCTAAAATAATCATAAAATAGTACAAAAACCTCTATTATCTTTTGTGGTGTTTTTATTAGAATGGATAAAAAAAACAATCGAAGGAAAAATAAATGTCAATTCATATTGTTAGATGATTCTAATTTTGTAATTTTGCTAAACTAAGTAAAGTATAAAAAGCAATCAAAACAATGCATTTAGGATTATTAGAAAAAGGACAAGTCGGGATTATTCAAAATTTAAGTACCGAGTGCAGGCAAGAAGTTCGCCAACGCTTACTCGATTTAGGTTTTGTTCGCGGTGCAGAGATTTCTATCCGGTATATTAGTCCACTCGGTGATCCGATAGCTTATTCTATCCATGATACTTTGATTTCATTGAGGAAAGAAGATGCAGTAAAAGTATTGATTGATCTGAAAAAGTAAACTATGAAGCCCAATATAGCCTGTGAAATTTGCGAATTTAACTATTCATCTGATCTAAAAAAACTTGGTGATTTTTCGGGTAAGTTCGACTTTACCATTGCTTTAGCCGGAAACCCAAATACAGGGAAAAGTACAGTTTTCAATTCACTCACCGGCCTAAAACAACATACTGGCAATTGGCCCGGCAAAACAGTAACCCGCGCCGAAGGGAGTTTTTCTTATCATAACAAAACCTATAAAATTATAGATCTCCCTGGAACTTATTCGTTGTTATCAACTTCTGATGATGAACAAATTGCTCGTGATTTTGTACTATTTGGACAGCCAGATGTTACGGTTGTTGTAGTGGATGCAAGCCGTCTAGAGCGAAATTTATCGTTGGTTTTGCAGATTCTAGAAATTACCAACAAAGTTGTATTGTGTGTAAATTTGATGGATGAAGCACGTCGTCATCATATAGAAATTGATAGCCGCACGTTGTCGAAAGATTTAGGAATTCCGGTTGTGGAAACAAGTGCCCGATCTAAAGAAGGAATTCCAGAATTATTAGTAGCAATTCGTCAAGTTGCCGAAGGAGATTTTATTGCAAGAAAAATACCACGCTTTCAATTGTCAGATAATACAGAAAAAGCCGTTAATGATTTATCGGGGCGTTTAGAAAAACTTTTTCCTACTTTGCCCAATACGCATTGGCTGGCAATGAGATTGATCGAAGGTGATGCGAGTATTTTGAGTTTTTTGGAAGAAAAAATCGATTCGAAAAATGAATTGTATGATTTGATTTCGCAAGCCGAAAAATATAAAAAAGAATTGGGCGATGATTACCGAAATGATGTAGTGGAAGCGATCTATAGCAAGGCAGCAAAATTGGTAAACGATAATGTGACGACAGATAAAAATCGTCGTTCTTTCCGTTTAGATCGTTCGATAGATAGAATAGTTACACACCGATTTTGGGGTTTCCCAATTATGCTTTTTTTATTAGGTGTTGTTCTTTGGTTAACGATTGTTGGGTCTAATTATCCATCAGAATTGCTATCGAAGTTATTGTTAGAGAATGTTTATCCATTCCTAAAACAAGGTGCCGCTTCGCTAAAATTTCCGTGGTGGCTTAGTGGTTTTTTAATCGACGGCGTCTATATGTCAACGGCTTGGGTAGTTTCGGTCATGTTACCTCCGATGGCTATTTTTTTCCCATTGTTTACATTGTTAGAAGATTTTGGATACTTACCTCGCGTAGCTTTCAATTTGGATCGACTATTCAAAAAATCTGGCGCACATGGAAAACAAGCCCTAACCATGACCATGGGTTTTGGGTGTAATGCAGCAGGTGTAGTAGCTACAAGAATTATCAATAGCCCAAGAGAAAAATTAATTGCAATTATTACCAATAACTTTTCATTATGCAATGGTCGATGGCCAATGCAAATATTGATTGCGACTATCTTTTTAGGAGTTTTAGTTCCAGCAAAATGGTCGGGAACTATTTCTATGTTGGCTGTAATTTTTATAGCTGTTTTAGGAATTGCCTTTACTTTTTTCACTTCATGGTTGTTATCCAAAACATTGCTAAAAGGTCAGGCTTCTTTCTTTACATTAGAATTGCCACCGTATCGTCCGCCACGTTTTTTTCAAACCATTTATACCTCAATTATCGATCGTACTTTGATTGTTCTTTGGCGTGCGATTGTTTTTGCAGCGCCTGCAGGTGCAGTTATTTGGTTGATTTCTAATATTCAGATTGCGGATCATAGTTTAGCAGTTTGGATGATAGACGGACTCAATCCCTTTGGACTATTTATTGGGCTGAATGGGGTTATTCTCTTAGCCTATATTGTCGCAATACCAGCCAATGAGATTGTGATACCGACCATTCTAATGTTATCTGTTTTAGTGTTAGGCGATAGTACTCTAGGTGAAGGAGCAGGGGTGATGTTTGAAGGTTCTTCTGGGGAGATAGCTACTTTATTGCATACTGCTGGATGGACAACCTTGACTGCTGTTAACTTAATGCTTTTTAGTTTACTACACAACCCGTGTAGCACGACGATTTATACCATTTATAAAGAAACCGGAAGTAGGAAGTGGACTGTTGTAGCAACTTTTCTACCAATAATCTATGGTTTTATTGTTTGTTTTTTAGTCACTAGAATTTGGCATTTATATAGTTAATTATTTTTATTTGTTCAGGAGCATTTCGTTTAGAGGCAATTTTACATTTCTTTTTTAGAAGGTAAATGAGCTTTTAAACGATTTGCGTATCTTTGTTAATCAAAAAAAAATCCTATTTGTTTTTGAGTAGGATATAAACAGAAAGTCATCATATGAAAGTTCTACTATTTAATGGAGCTCTCGATAGAAGAGAAAATTCAGTTTCAGAAAGAATTTGTAAATATTTTCAGACTCAACTTACCCAAAAAAATATAGAAGCGACAATCTTCAATATTGCCGAATCTAATATCCCTATCCTCGATTTTTCGATAAAAGAAACACCAAGAGAAGTTTTGGAGATGAATAAAATTTTTGTGGAAACAGATTTACAAATTTGGTTTACACCGCTCTATCACGGAAGTCTAACAGGTGCTATGAAAAATGCTATCGATTGGTTGGAAATTAGTGCTAAATTGCCAAGACCTTATCTTACTGGTAAACGAATTGGGCTTGTAAGTTGGGCAGATGGGATGCAAGCAATGCAAGGCATTAATGCGATGGAATCTATTGTAAAAGCACTTAGAGCCTGGCCTTTGCCTTATAGTGTTCCGGTACAAAGACCAGATTTATTTACAGAAAATCAAGAGATTAATGCAAAATACGAGACACGCTTCAAATTATTAATCGATGTGCTTTTAGAAGGACCTAATCAAATAGGATAGTCGTACTTTCTGTCTTTTGTCACAAGGCAAAGTTTTGGTGTGCTATCTTTTTATAATGTTGATCGTACACCACAATTCTTACTTCTTTGATATTTTTGGGTAGACGAGTCGTAAGTTTTCCAGAATAACTTTTTTCTTGATTTTTTCTTGTTTTTCTACCTTCCAAAAGGTGATGTTTTATAATTAATTCATCATCATTAATATCGATTTCTCTAGAGAAATTAGAAGCTTTTACCGAAATAGGAGTTTTGGTTTCTTTTGCTTCAACAGAATAATATAATGTACGCTTTTCTATAGCTAATAGTTGTATGGTTACTTGTTTTGGATCAGAAATTGTGTCGATATAATTTGATGGGTAAAGAGGTTTTTCTTCAGGAAATTGTGTCGTACAGTTTATCAACGTAGCAAAAGATAGTAAAAAAAATAAAGAGACAAGAAATCGAAAAGATGATTCTTTTTTACATACATTTTTCATTGATAAGATTGCATAAACGGTTTAGTTCTAGTTCTATTTTCTTGGCTTCTTGCATCGCTTGTTCAATAATCAATTTATCGAAGAGAGAGTTCAATTCTGCTTTCTGAACAAGAATTTTTTCATAAATCCGATTTTTATAATTAATCTGATCAAAATATCGAATAATATCTTCTAACCCATCATAATTAGAGGAGTCTATTGGGTTTTGCAGATAGTAATTCCATAAAACCTTTTGTTCGCCTTGTATTTTATTTTCTATTTCTTGAATTGTTACTTTGTCTTGGTTATTATTCTTGTTTTTTTGTTCATTAATCAGTTCTGCTCTAAGAAATTCTAAATATTTTATTTTTTTTGTCTTCAAGGTTTTTATAATTATTATAAATACTTCTTATAAATACTTCTTCATTCAAGCTATCACGAAGTTAGTTGTTATAATATTAGCACTATTTATCAGGCTACTAGAGTTATCTTATCTTAACTAGGATATGAATTTTTACATTTCCGATAAAGGAAATGAACAAGGCCTACAAAGATGAAGATTATTAGCTGTTTTAACAAAAAAAACAATAAATTTTATCTAAAGATTCGTGTTTGAATCAAAAAAGACTATCAACTCTGGCCGATAGTCTTTTTTAAAGAAATATTATTGTATTTTGAAAAATTTCTACTGATTATTTTCCTAAATAAATCTGGAAACCTAGTGCAACACCCAATCCATTTTGAGCTTTTGCGTTCGATGCATCAGACTTTGAGTAGTTGTATCCAACTGTTCCTTCCAATGCTACGTTACGAGAAAGAAAATGTGCATAACCCCCGTTTACACCAAAACCAAATGAGGTGTCTTTTTTAGATCCATGATTAGTTCCACCTCTGTCTGCTCCAGTAATACCAGCTTCGAGTTGACCAAAGAACCTTCCTGTAGAGCTTGCTCCCTCTGGGAAATAGTAACGAGCAAATGGCATTAATCGATAGTTCCAGATATTTTTATCATCTTTCACGGTTTGAAGTCCGAAACTTGTTGTCAAACCAACAGCTATACCATCCGAAATAAAATAACCTGCTTGTGGATTTAGGTTAATATTGAAATTTTCACCCTCGAATGAATATCCCAACGATCCAATAGAACCTCCTACTAGCCAATTTCCTTGTTTTATCGGAGAAGAACCTACTTCAGCAGATGTAGAAGGGGTAGAGATGTCTTGCCCAAATGCAAAAATTGAAGCAGATAGTAAACTGAATGTTAAAATTATTTTTTTCATGATAATAGCGTTTTTTATTATTTATTGTCTTGTGGTAATTGTACAATTTATGTACCAGAGTTATTAATTTTTATTTTTTTTCATTCCAAATTCTATCATATTTCTTCTAAATCGTTTATTGAAATAAAATTTTTTTAATAATACGAACCAACCTTTTTTATGTAAATTGCATCTAGACGATAGAATTAAAAAAAACAAAACAATGAGACATTTAATCCTATTATTTGCATTAATAGTAAGCTCATATACCATGGCACAAAACACATTAGACAAAATTTGGAGAGAAATAGAGCGAGAGTTTGATGAAGGGAAATTCAAGTCTTTGGAACCAAAAATTAATCAAGCTATCGATTTGGCTAGAAAAGAAAATAATACTCCTTTTGTCGCCAAAGGTATGTTTGCAAGGGCTAAAATCCAGATTGTGACCCAAGATGAAATGGATGATGTGAATTTTGTTTTACGAGATTTCGAAAAAGAAATTAATCATACAAGTGGAGTAGAAAAAGTTATTTTAACAGAATATTTACGCCAATTGTACTCTATCTATTGGGTAGAAAATTCTTGGAAATTCAGAAATAGAACCAACGTACAAAATTCACCTTCTGAAGATATTCGTTTTTGGAGCCAAGTGAATTTTATCGATAAAAATAATGAGTTGTATGCTCAAATTAAAGCACAGAAAAATCTTTTGCAAAAAGAAAAAAGCAATAATTGGCTTTCACTTTTTGCGTATGATTCTACGAAAGAACAAAAACAACTAGAAGCTAGTTTACGCTTATTACCAACACTTTGGGATGTTTTGGCCAATAATCAATTGCAATATTTACAACAAAATAATGCAGCTTTGGCAAACGAGTTTATAGATGAGTGGTTGGCTTCCGATGCTCGATTAACAACAGAACAAAAAATGTTTCTGGAAGAATTGAAAATTAATCATCAAGAGGATTTATTGGGAGAATTAAACTATAAAGAAGCCTTACGAAAACTGATTGTAAAGTATCCGAAAAATTGGTACTCGTATGAAGTTATGTATCACTTGGTTTCTAAACTCTACAATAATCAGATTTCGGAGCAAGAACAATACAATGAGATTTTAGGCTATCTCAAGCAAATCCTGTCAGAATCAAAAGATAAAGAGTTACAAAAAAATGCAAAATTATTTCTAGACGTCATCAATAATCCATCTATTTCTTTGGTTACGGATGAGTTTATTACTCCCAATCAGGTGAATCCTATCCAAATTGCTCATAGAAATACTTCGAGATTTTATATAAGAATCTACGATTATAATATTGGTGCAAAAGATATCCAGTCGCAAGAATTACGGAATCATTTATTGCAAGATTATCAAGAAGGTAATAGTTATGAAAAATTTCTTTCGAAACTAAAAATAGTAGATTCTTATGAGGTTGATTTAAAGAAATTTACAGATAATTTAGAGCATTCTACTTTGTTTGCGCTGAAGCCTTTACCAAAAGGAAGATATATTCTAGTGGCGAGTTTAGAAGATAATTTTAAAAGAAATTCTACCAATAAAATTAATATTTTAGAGCTGAAAGTTACAGATTATTCGATATTGTACGATTCTGATCAACAAGTTTTTCAGGTTGTTAACCGACAAACGGGTAAAAAACAAGCCAACAAGCCGATCGAAATCTATACAATAAAATATGTCAATCGACAACCCGAAATGGTATTAGACTCGACGGTAATTACCAACAATAAAGGATTCGTTAAGAAAAAAATAAAGAACTCATTTTATTATCGTTTAGCCGATGAAAATATTTTCTATTTGGATTATAACTACGGCAAATTTTCACCTAAAAGAGACACGACAGTACAAAAAAAAGTAGAATTGTTCACTGATCGCGCAATTTATCGACCTGGCCAAACGGTATATTTTAAGGCAATTGCTTATACAGTGGATAAAAAAAATAAAACAACTGCAGTAATACCAAAACAAAAGTTATTGATAAAATTGCTGGATGCTAACCAAAAAGAAATTCAGAAAGTAGAACTTACTTCTAATGAGTTTGGATCGGTAAACGGTACATTTTCTCTTCCGGCTTCTGTGCTCACAGGTTTATTTACCATTAATATAGAAAATTTAGGTTCTAAGACAATTTCTGTAGAAGAATACAAACGGCCAAAATTTTTGGTACAATTGGATGATTTGACGCAAACGTATCAGCTAAACTCAGCCGTGAAAATCTCTGGTAAAGCCGAAACTTTTTCTGGAGGAAGCATGAATAATGCTAGAGTGAAATACAGAGTTTACCGCCAGGCAATATTCCCCTATTGGTTTTATAACGCTCGTCGACCGAACTATGAGGCAGAGGAAGAATTGATTTTCGGGCAAATAGAAACAAACAATCAAGGAGAATTTGTTTTTCATTTTCCGGCAACTCCGGCAAGAGAGCGAAACGGGAAAAACGATGTTAGGACCTATACCTTTCGGGTAATTGTAGAGGTTACAGACATCAATGGTGAAACTCACTCTACCGAAAAAAGGATTATGATAGGAGATAAAAATCTAATGCTTCAAGCGAGTTTAGACGACAAAGTTTCGGTGAAGGATTTAGAGAAATTCGTGGTAAGCTCAACCGACCTTAATGCTAATAAAATCCCTACCCAAGGTGTTTTGACAATTACAGAATTAGAAGCACCGAAAAGAGCATTGAGAAAAAATAATTTCACAACGAATTACGAGTTATATACCCGTGCCGAGTTCGAGAAACTTTTCCCACACGATGCATTTGCCAATGAAGACAAGCCACAAAATTGGCAAACTGGGAAACAAGTTTTCTCAACTAAATTCAACACTCAACTTTCAGATTCAATCCAAGTTACAAATGTCTCGAACTGGAAAGAGGGTTATTATACAATTCGGATGAATGTTTTGGTCAATGGTGAGCAAGAAGAGTTTTATCAGATGATTTATTTATCCAACCCGAAAAAGAAAGGTGATGTGATAGAATTATTTCAATACATGTTGAACCAAGAAAGCTTCCAACCGAAGGATAAAGTAGTCATTAATTTCGCAACAAATGCCGATTATCTTGATCTGAAAATTCGATTAGAAGTAGACGAAGAAATCAAAGATGAAGAGATCTTATCCGTAACCAAAAAAGGAAAATCGTATTCGTTTCCTGTAGAAGCAAGTTACAGAGATAAGGTGTTTGTGCATTACGAATTTGTGAAGTATAACTCGTCACAGCAAGGTACAATTGTGATCAATATACCCTCTGAAAATAAAAATCTAGAAATCAACACCAAAACTGTACGTGATTTATTATCGCCTGCAACCAAAGAAAAATGGACCTTTACCATAAAAGGAAGTGAAAAAGACAAAATTTTGTCAGAATTTCTTGCCACAATGTACGATGCTTCATTAGATCAATTTACAAAACATTCGTTGAGAATGCTTCCATACAACTTCAGCTCGTCGCCAAAAAGAGGTTTTGCTTTCAATAAAAGTTTTAATATGTCTAGATCTGGACAATGGACCAAGAATGATTTGTATCCAATCTTCGTATATAATTATTATCTATACCCAATCAATACATTTGATTTTAGTTTTAGGTCTTCTATACATAATAGAATGTTTGCATCCGTTGCACTAGAAGGGAAAACAACAGGCTTACCAACGGTCACAAAAAATGCACAAATGAAAGTAACTGACGCTGCAGATGCTGTACAATATGATCAAACCGATAACGAACAACTAATTGAGCAAGCAGCAGAAGAAAACTTTCAAGAGAAAGGTCAGGTGACTGCTACTCGTAGTAATCTGCAGGAAACAGCATTTTTCTATCCTTCGTTAAAAACGGATGAAGAAGGTAATATACAGTTCGAGTTTACCGTGCCAGAAAGTTTAACGAAATGGAAGATGATGGGGCTTGCACACACAAAAGACATGAAGATAGGATATTACGAAAAAGAAATTGTAACCCAAAAAGAATTGATGGTAGTGCCGAATATGCCACGATTTTTGCGAGCAGGAGACAATATGAAAATCTCGACTAAAATCATGAATCTTTCGGATAAAAATCTTGTAGGAAAAGCTAAATTGATATTACAAGATGCTTTTACCCAACAACCACTGGATGTGGTTTTTGAGAATACCCAAAGTACGAAAGACTTTTTGGCCAATAAAGGACAATCGACAGAAGTAAACTGGGAAATTAACATCCCAGAACATGTACAGCTTGTGACTTATAAAGTAACAGCAGAAGCAAACGGTTTCACAGATGGAGAAGAATCTACTTTGCCAATTGTCACAAATCGTATGTTGGTTACCGAAACTCTCCCTTTGTATGTGAGAGAAAATCAGATAAAAAGTTTCGAGTTCAAAAATCTACTCCATCAGCACTCAACAACACTCGACAACTATCAATTAACGTTAGAGTGGACGAATAATCCGATTTGGTATGCGATATTTTCGTTGCCTTATCTCAAAGAAAACCCAAACGAATCCTCAGAGCAAACCTTTAGTTCTTTATACGCCAATTTACTTTCAGAAAAACTTCTAACATCTAATCCGAAAATAAAAGCAGTTTTTGATGATTGGAATAAAAAAGGACAATTAAAATCCAAACTAGCACTCAACCAAGAACTAAAATCTATCATACTCGAAGAAACACCTTGGGTACAAAACTCTATGAGCGAAGAAGAGCAAATGAAGCGTATTGCCGTTTTGTTTGACCTGAATACGATGCAACAACAAATTAAAACTAGTTTCGAGAAGTTGATGCAAAAACAAAAAGCTTCGGGTGGTTTTTCTTGGTATGATGGCGGATTAGAAAGCGAGTTTTTTACTACTTATATTTTGAGTGGATTTGGAAGCATGAAGAAAATGGGAGTAGATTTAGCTAAATTTAATCTTTCGGTAGAAAAAAACATATCAGAAATGATTAAATTCATAGATCATCAACAACTTAATTATTTCAACGCGCTAAAAGCTAAAAAACTACATATCCCAGATTGGAACAATGGAGTCCATTATCTCTATGCAAGAAGTTTCTTTCTAGATAACTATCCTTTTCCTAAAGAATTAGACGAACTGAAAGCAAATTATATAAATAATCTAAAGAACAATTCGCATCAATTGTCCCTTCAGGCACAAGCTATGGCTGCCTTAGTCCTAGAAAGAATAGGAGAGAAAGACCAAGCCAAACGCATCCTAGACTACCTAAAAGAAACTAGCGTAAACAGTGATGAAATGGGTATGTATTGGAAGAAAAATGTGTCAGGTTGGGCTTGGCATGCGACACCAGTAGAAACGCAAGCGACATTAATAGAAGCTTTCTCAGAAATTAACCAAGACGAAGAGTCGGTAGAAAAAATGAAAGTTTGGTTATTGAAGAATAGACAAACCAATCAGTGGAATTCTACCAAAGCAACTACCAAAGCAGTCTATGCACTATTAGGTACAGGTAAATCTTGGCTAGATGCAGAGAATAATACTCGAATTTCTATAGGAAACAAACCAGTTGACTTTTCAACTTCTAGCACACAAAGTGGAACCGGAATGGTGAAAAAAGTTTGGACAAATAAAGAAATTCTTCCAGAAATGGGAAATGTCGAAATCGAGAAAAAATCACCAGGTGTTGCTTGGGGAGCTTTGTATTGGCAATATTTCGAAGATTTGGATAAAATACAAACAGCCGAAACCGGAATTGCTTTTCAGAAAGATTTGTATAGAAAAGAAAATACAACTAATGGTCCAATGCTGATGAATATCACCGAGCATACTCCTATCAAAATAGGAGATGTTGTAGTTGTACGGTTACGAATTTCTATCGATCGTCCGATGCAGTTTGTCCATATAAAAGATATGCGAGCAGCTGGTTTCGAGCCTGTAAATTCACTTTCGGGTTACCGTTATAATGGTGAATTTGGCTATTATCAGAGTACGAGAGACTTGGCCACTAATTTTTATGCTGATTATATGCCGCGTGGGACTTACGTATTCGAATACGAATTGATTGCCAATAACGAAGGTGATTTCTCGAACGGAATTACCACAATGCAAAACATGTATGCTCCGGAGCTAAGTGCACATAGCAAAGGGATTAGAGTGCAAATCAAACAATAAGAAATTGTATGTATTGATAATAAATAAATCCCGCTAATCAAGACGAAAAGCGGGATTTTTTATTGAATGTATTTTGTCTTAAACTTTTAGGTCTGTATTGAGGTTTCCTAAAAGATCCTTGTATTTATCAAGAATCGGTTGAACTTCGATTTTCAAGAAATCTTCGGTTTGTTCTGGTGCAAAACCAATGAAATTCATTGGATCCATAATTTCTTTGATTTTTTGTTCGTCCATTTTCATGTTTTCATCTTTCAATAAACGCTCAATCAAATCATTCGATTTTCCTTCCATTTTTACTTGTTTAGCAGCTTCCATCGAGTGTGTACGGATAATTTCATGCAGCTCTTGGCGGTCGCCTCCTTGTTTCACACCCTCCATAATAATATATTCGGTCGCCATGAAGGGTAATTCTTCTTGGATTCTGCGTTCGATACTTTTCGGATATACCACCAACCCTTCTAAAATATTGTTCCAAATCAAAAGAATAGAATCTATAGCCAAGAAAGCTTGTGGGATCGATAAACGTTTGTTTGCAGAATCGTCTAATGTTCGCTCGAACCATTGTGTAGCAGCCACCATCTGCGGAGAAGAAGCCAAAGAAATCACAAATTTGGCCAAAGAAGCTATACGTTCAGAACGCATCGGATTTCTTTTGTAGGCCATTGCCGAAGAGCCTATTTGGTTCTTTTCGAACGGTTCTTCTATTTCTTTTAAGTTTTGCAACAAACGCAAATCATTGGTGAATTTATGAGCAGATTGAGCAATATTTGCTAGAACTTCTAATGCGTACGCATCTACTTTTCGATCGTAAGTTTGTCCAGACACAGCAAATACATTTTTGAAGCCGAAACGTTCAGAAAGTTTTTTGTCTAAGATTTTTATTTTTTCATAATCACCATTGAATAACTCTTTGAAAGATGCAGCCGTCCCAGTGGTTCCCTTCACACCTCGAAAACGTAACGTTTCGATTCTGAATTCTAACTCTTCCATATCGAGCAAAACCGATTGTAACCAAAGCGTAGCACGTTTACCTACCGTGGTTAATTGAGCGGGTTGGTAATGAGTGAATCCTAAAGTTGGTAAATTTTTATAGGTATCGGCAAATTTAGCTAATCCATTTATTACGTTCACGAGCTGTTTTTTTACCAGCTCGAAACCATCTCGAATCTGAATCAAGTCGGTGTTGTCTCCTACAAAAGCAGAAGTTGCCCCAAGGTGAATGATTCCTTTTGCTATCGGCGCTACATCACCGTATGCATGTACGTGGGCCATTACATCATGACGGAATTTTTTTTCATAAGCAGCGGCAACTTCGTAATCGATATTGGTTTCATTGGCTTTTAACTCGTCTATTTGCTCTTGTGAAATATCCAAACCTAACTCTTTTTCTATTTCGGCCAAAGCGATCCAAAGTTTTCGCCAAGTGGTAAATTTTTTATCGGGTGAGAAGTTATACAACATTTCATCGCTTGCATAACGGCTCTCTAATGGGTTTTGATATTTGTTCATTTGATGTTGTTTTTAAAGTTTTTGTTTGATATTTTTTTGATTAAAGTTTTTTCAAGATTGATTGCACTTCATCCAAATAATATCCTTCGAATAGCAACGCGTGCAACATAAGCGGATAGAGTTGGGTGTAGGGTAAGCGTTCTTGCCAAGTTTCTTCTAGCGGATAAATCTCTTGATAGCTGTGGTAGAATTGCTGATCGAATCCACCAAAAAGTTTACTCATCGCCATATCTATTTCTCGATGTCCAAAGTATGAAGAAGGATCAATCAACGCGATTTGGTCATTGTCGATTGGTAGGATATTGCCCGACCAAAAATCACCATGCAAAAGAGAAGGTTGCTCGATCGGAAAAAAAGAATTGATTTGTTTGCAATATTTATCAAGTTGTTGGCTTTCTCGTCTTCCGATAAGGTTTTTGTCGCGTAACAGTTTTGCCATTGGAAGAATTCTATTTTCACTAAAAAATTCTTCCCATTGGGTAGATGAAATATTGGGTTGAAGCACAATTGCGCAATACGTGTCTTCTGTCCATCCAAAATTTTCTTGGTGAGTGCGATGAAGCTTTACCATGTTATTGGCTAAATGAATCCACGATTTTTCGGTAGGAGTTTTTTTCTCGAGCCATTCTAGAATTAGAAACTGAAAATTGTCTTGTGAAACTCCATAATCTATGACATTGGGAAGAATAAGTTGGTCGATATGTGAGAGGAAGTTTAGGTTGTCGGCTTCTTTGCGAAATAGTTCTGGAAGATTATCGGCAACGTTTAATTTTAGGAAAAAAGGTTTCCCGTCGCATTCTAAGCGGAATGCATCGTTGATATCTCCTCCCTTTATAGGTGTAGCTTCGTCGAATTTTAATTTCGATAAAGCAACTTTTTTTAAAACTTCATTCATATAGGAAAACAATAAAAGCCTGATGAATCATCAGACTTTTTATATAATTTAAAATAAGGTCGTACGAATAATATTTTGTGACCTTTCTGGCCCCACCGAAACCAGATAAACCTCTATCCCTAAATAATTTTCGATAAAATGAATATAATCTTGAGCCGTTTTTGGTAATTCATCGAACGTACTGATTTTTGATATATCCTCTGTCCAACCTTCTAACTCTTCGTACTGTGCTTCGTATAGCTCGAGTTTTGTGGTAGAAGAGGTGAAGTAGTCGATTATTTTTCCGTCCTCGGTTTTGTATGCTGTACATACTTTTATTTTATCTATGCCGGTTAACACGTCTAGTTTGGTAATCACTAGATGAGTAATTCCATTGATCATACAGGCGTGACGTAGAGCAACCAAATCTAGCCAACCAGTTCTACGAGGTCTTCCGGTTGATGCACCAAACTCAAACCCAATTTGTCTGATTTGCTCACCAAGTTCATCGTGTAATTCTGTCGGGAATGGTCCGTTACCTACACGTGTACAGTATGCTTTAGAAACCCCAATCAGGTTTTTTAGTTTTGTCGGAGGTACGCCAGCTCCCACACAAACTCCTCCTGTTGTTGGTGATGAAGAAGTAACATACGGATAGGTGCCAAAATCGATATCGAGCATTAATGCTTGAGCTCCTTCAAACAGAACTGATTTTCCTTCGTCGATCCCTTTGTTGATTTCTAACTCAGAATCTATTATGCGTTCTTTCAGTCGTTGACCGTAATCTAAATATTTCTGATAGATGTCTTCTAATTTTAATGGTTCTTTCTCGAATAGCTTTTCGAAAAGGGCATTCTTTACCAAAAGATTTTCTTCTATTTTTGCTTTTAGAACCTCCGGGTTTAATAAATCAATCGCACGGATTCCGACACGTGCAACTTTGTCTTCATAACAAGGCCCAATGCCTCGTTTGGTGGTGCCGATTTGTAAATCTTTGCCAGCAAACTCTTCTCGATACTCGTCTAAAAGAACATGATAAGGCATTATGATATGTGCTCTACGGCTAATGAAAACATGATCGGTACGTTGACCTCTGGCTTCTAATTTTTCAATTTCATTGAAAAAAGCTTCAGGGTTGACTACGACCCCGTTGGCAATAATACATTTACCCTTGCATTGTAAAACACCCGATGGTAAAAGATGCAAAACAAATTTATCATCACCTACATAAACCGTATGACCTGCATTGTTACCGCCTTGGTAACGAACAACATAGTCTGATTTCTCGGCTAAAACATCAGTGATTTTTCCTTTTCCTTCGTCGCCCCACTGAAGGCCGACCACTACATTTGTTGACATGTATGACTTGTTAAAATGTTTTGTTTGTTAACTGCAAATTTAAGTTAATGTTAAAGCTCTTCCAATTATTTATCATAAGTTTTTATAAAAATACAGAAACATCTATTTCAACGCTCTATGTTCGAGAAGATTTTTTTATTGTTTTTTCCTTTTCCAAGGATTTTGTTAGAAAGAAACCTGCAAAGAATAGTTAAATAAAGCCTGCATTAGCAGGCTGAAAATTGATTATTTTTTGATGAATTTTGATGTTAACTTGCCTTCTTCGGTTTCTAATAATAAAAAATAAGTTCCCTTTGGTAAATGATTTACCTGAACTTTTGTTCTTTTTGTCTGAACGCTGTTTTGCATTACTTTTCTACCCGAAGTATCAACTATTTGATAATTAGAGATAACAACGTCTGCTTCAATCATTATCAAGTTGGTTGTGATGCTTGGATAAACTTTCACTTTTGGTTGGGTTGCATAGTTGTGATTGGCCATATTTCCTTGTGCTTTTAGATAAGGATAGCCGTTGTTGATGTTTTGTGAAATTGTCCAAAGTTCTTCACTGTTTTGATTAAGAAGATCCACCATTGATTGAGATTTCATGAAAGTTGTATTTTTTCCTTGAATATCGATCGGCGTTTCTCCGTATTCGAAATCAGCATATGCATTCAGATCATTCAAATCTTCATTATAGTAAGATTTATTAATTTGTACCTGGCCAACTAATCCTGCAAATGCACCTGCATGGAGTGGTGATGTTACCTTGCCGACAGCATAAACATTTTCTATATGCATATTAAATTGTGGTGAACCGACAAAGCCTCCTGCACGTTCTAATGTAGCATTTACATCGACTATTGCATAAGAGTTTTTTATAGTATTGATTCGGTTTGGAGCAAAAGCCATGGTGCTAAAACCTGCAAAACCTCCTATGATATAGTCGCCAGAGACTTTCCTGTTGCAAAAGATTCGGTGATTATAGTGTTGTCCCATGGGGTACCAACAAATCCACCAATTTGGTTAACGCCGCTAATGACGCCATCTGACGAACAATTATGGATAGAAGAATCTGTTAATAATCCGCCTGCAAATCCGCCTGCATTATAGCCAGTAGCTACAATATCGACATTCTTTACATGGCAATTCTCAGCGGTACTGTTTGTTGAGAGGTTCCCGACGAAACCACCCATGGTATCTCGCCCTCTAAGGTAGACATTTTCTACGTTGGTGTTTTTTAAATGTCCATTATAAACTTGTCCAAAGAAGCCTATAAAATCGCCTTTATCACGAACTACTTTTATATTTTTTACAGTGTGATTTCCTCCATCGAAAGTACCCGAAAAAGCTTGTGTGGCAGAGTAACCAATCGGTGTCCAAAGGTGAGAAGCTAAATCTATGTCTTGTGTTAGGGTGATTGTTTTACCTTCAAAAGTTTTTCCGTTCATTACCAGCTTTGCCAATCCGGCCAATTGTTCTGCTGAGTTAATTTCGAAGGATGTTTGGGCATCGGTATACCAGCTAACATCAGCGTTATCGTGCCAATTACTGCTTGGTAAATCTTTTTTTACTACGAATGTTTTGTCTGTTGTTGTTGATTTGTACACGTTTGGTGCAAATTTCTGATTGTCTTGTGCATTTCCTATAAAAAAAGAAGCTATAGCAAAGAGAGTTAATAGAGTTTTTTTCATATTTGTATTTGTTTTGTGCAAACAAAGAAAACGAATTTTAAATTGATTATCCGATTATAAAATCAATTATTTCTGAATAATAATCGATATGTATATTCGTCGATGGACTTTAATGTGAGATTTATTCAATAATTAGAAGTTATTTTAGAATTTTATACTCGGGCTTAGTTGACAATTAGAAAAAGTTTCATCAAAACCATCCGTTTTTATATTTACAAAATCTTATCAATTTCGTAACAGCTTAATTTATAAAGAGTTTTATCTTTAAATAAACAAAATATTTTGTTATGGAGGAGAAGTATAAAACTTGGAAAAACCTTAATGGGGTTACTTATTCCGAATCAATCAAAGATTTGTTAGAAGATGCAATTTGTCGAGAACTATCTGCCGGTCATGAGCTGAAAGTCTGCATAGGTTCGGACTCTCATGTGTATGGTAATGAAGTGAATTATGCTACGGCTATTGTAGTGGTGAGAAAAGGAAAAGGAGCTTTTGCTTTTTTACACACCGAACGAGTGAAAGAAAAAATTACTCTGAAAGAACGTCTTCTCAACGAAGTAGTAAGATCGGTAGAGGTAACGTACAATGTGTATTCTATTCTAGATTTGTATCGTATAGATTTGGAGGTCCATGCCGATATAAACTCTGAAGAAGACCATAAATCTAGTATGGTACTGAAAGAAGCTATGGGGTACGTTTTGGGGATGGGGTACAAATTCATCGCCAAACCTTATGCTTTTGCAAGCTCATCTTGCGCTGATTGGGTTGCCTAAATAACTGTAATGTGTTAGGAAGCGAATGAAGATGAAGATGTTAGTAAAACAACGATAATTTATAGAAATTCTTGTGCACTCTACAATCTTCCTTATTTTTGTAAAAAAATAATCGATTGGAAGATTTTAAAATGATGGCGAAAACTTTTTTTGGTTTTGAAGAAGTTTTGGCACAAGAAATAAAAAGCATCGGAGGGCGAGATGTGCAAATCCGTAACCGTATGGTAGAGTTTTATGGAGATCTTGGATTTCTTTATAAAGCTAATTATAGTTTAAGAACTGCTCTAAGAATCTTAAAACCAATCATGAATTTTTCTGTAAAAAATGATGATCAACTCTACCAGAGACTATTAAAATTTCATTGGGAAAATTACCTACAAGTAGATCAAACTTTTGTTATCAATACAACAGTAAATTCAGATTATTTTCGTCATTCACACTATGCAGCCCTGAAAGTGAAAGATGCCATTGCCGATCGATTTACCAATAAATATGGGAAACGCCCAAGCGTAGACCGCTACAATGCCGATATTAGATTCAATTTGCATATAAGTCATGATAAAGTAACACTTTCACTCGATAGCAGTGGAGAATCATTACATAAAAGAGGATACCGAACAGAAACTGGTCCAGCACCAATCAATGAAGTTTTAGCAGCAGGTTTACTAAAAATAGCTGGTTGGGACGGGAAAGGAAACTTCCTAGATCCGATGTGTGGCTCGGGAACAATGCTGATAGAAGCAGCGATGGTGGCAAGCGAAATTCCGGCACAATTGCACCGAAAACACTTTGCTTTTCAGAACTGGAAAGATTATGATGAAACACTCTTTACATCAATTAGAAACTCGAGAATTAACCGGATTAAACCATTTGACTATAAAATTGTAGGTTACGACAATAGTCCGATGATGGTGAAAATTGCAGAACAAAACATTATTTCTGCCGATTTGGTTGATCTTATAGAGGTGAAACATCAAGATTTTTTTACATCCAGAAAAGAGCTTTTCCCAGTTTTATTGGTCTTCAACCCGCCATATGATGAGCGAATAGAAAATGATAATCAGATTTTTTATAAGCAAATAGGCGATCAATTGAAAAAGTTTTATCCCAATACCTTAGCTTGGTTTATAACATCAGATCTCGAGGCAAAAAAATATGTTGGTTTGCGTCCTTCTAAAAAATACAAAATTTTTAATGGAAAATTAGAATGCGATTTTCTACAATATGAAATGTATGAAGGTTCGAAGAAACAATCGAAAAATGATTAGTCCATGACCGAGATTCAGCTATTTATTCAAGAAGTTTTCCAAAACCAAGAAGTTGTTATTCTCCAATCTGATGAAGGTTTTGCTATAACATTTTCAGAATCATTTATGTATGAAGATGATTCGCCTTTAGAGGTAATTTGTTTTTGGAGCTCTGCCCAAAAGGCAAAAGAAGCCCAGCATGCAAGATGGCAACAACACAAAATAAAGACTATTTCGTTAAACGATTATATAGAACAGTGGTTAATCGGAATGATCGAAGAAGTTGTTTTGGTAGGAATTAATTTAGATGCAAAAGGCAAAGGGGAAGAAGCATTGCCGGTAGATTTTTTGTTAGACATGTGTAATTATGGTATCCAAAACTATCCAACCTTTTCTCTAAAACACTTTAAAACACTAGAAGCATTAAGACAAGAAATTATAAAATTCAAAGAAGAATCTAATTTTAACCAATAGTGGAAAATCTTTTTTTTTCTATCATAATTGCCGTTTACGAAAGACCCATCGAATTAATCGAATTACTACAAAGTTTGAGCAAACAAACTTATAAAAACTTCGAGGTTTTGGTGGTAGATGATGGCTCTAAAAATCCGTTAGAATACATCACTAATGATTTTTCTACACTGTTGACGATTCGCTATCTTTATAAAGAAAACTCTGGGCCAGGATTGAGCCGTAATTATGGAATGCAACAGGCAAAAGGAGAATACTTCATATTTCTCGATTCGGATACGATTGTTCCTAAAGACTACTTATCTATTGTCAATCAAGAGCTTAACGAAGACTATGTAGATGCTTTTGGTGGTCCAGATGATGCCGATAAGAGTTTTAATATTCTGCAAAAAGCTATAACATTTTCTATGACATCCTACCTTACAACAGGAGGGATTCGAGGGGGGAAAAAACAAGTAAATCGTTTTCAGCCCAGAAGTTTTAATATGGGGATAAGCCGAAAAGCGTATGAGTTGACCAATGGATTTTCTAAGTTAAGGGTAGGAGAAGATCCGGATCTTAGCATGCGAATTTGGGAGAAAGGATTGCAAACTAGGCTTTTTCTAGAAGCAAAAGTTTTGCACAAAAGAAGATCGACACTGAAAAGTTTTGCTAAACAAGTTTATCAGTTTGGCATTGCAAGACCCATACTGAACCAACGGCATCCGAACTATATAAAAATTAGTTTTTGGTTTCCAGCAGTCTTTTTGTTAGCGAATATTATTGCATTTCTGTTGGCTTTTTCTTCCCTGTTCGTACAAGGTTTTATGAAAAAAATTTTGTTATTACCACTACTTTTTTGGATGTTTTATCTTGTTTTGATTTTGGTTTTTGCTACAAAACGTTTCGGTAGTTTTATGGTCGGATTAATGTCTATACCCACAACCTTAATTCAATTTTATTGCTATGGTTTTGGCTTCTTAGAAGCACAAATCAAATTAAATATCCTTCAGCAAAAGCCAGAAAAAGCCTTTCCTCGACATTTTTATTTAAAGTGATTTTATCGATTTGCATGTATATTTTATGTAATTTTGCACATTCTTAAAAAACAATCCAATGCGTACGAAATCGGTCGGGAAAAAGAAAATAAATATTGTTACTTTAGGATGCTCTAAAAATGTATATGACTCCGAAGTTTTGATGGGGCAATTACAAGCCAATAAAAAGGAAGTTGTGCACGAAGGAGTAGGAGATATCGTAGTAATCAATACATGTGGATTTATCGATAACGCCAAAGAAGAAAGTATCAACACTATTCTAGAGTATGTCGATCTGAAAGAACAAGGAGAAGTAGAAAAAGTGTTTGTTACAGGATGTCTTTCAGAGCGTTATAAACCAGATTTAGAGGCAGAAATTCCGAATGTCGATCAGTATTTTGGTACTCGCGATTTACCTTTGTTACTAAAAGCTTTAGGAGCAGATTATAAGCACGAGTTAGTGGGTGAACGTTTAACAACAACACCACGTCATTACGCATATCTAAAGATTGCAGAAGGATGCGATCGACCATGTTCATTTTGTGCTATCCCGCTTATGCGTGGAGGAAACATTTCAAAACCGATAGAAGAACTTGTAATTGAAGCTAAAAAATTAGCAAAAAAAGGAACCAAAGAATTAATTCTCATAGCCCAAGATCTTACGTATTATGGCCTAGATCTCTATAAAAGAAGAGCTTTGGCAGATTTACTTAAAGAATTGGTAAAGGTAGATGGTATCGAATGGATTCGTTTGCACTACGCTTTTCCGTCTGGTTTTCCAGAGGATGTTTTAGAAGTGATTAAAAAAGAGAAAAAAGTGTGTAATTATCTCGACATACCTTTGCAACATATTTCTACCGATATTCTGAAATCGATGCGACGCGGAACCACCAAAGAAAAAACCAATGCTTTGCTCGATAAGTTTCGACAATATGTTCCCGATATGGCTATTAGAACAACACTTATTGTAGGTTATCCTGGTGAGACCGAAGAACATTTTAATGAGATGAAAGAGTGGGTGAAAGAACAACGATTCGATCGATTGGGATGCTTCACTTATTCACACGAAGAAAATACACATGCATATCTGCTAGAAGATGATGTTCCGCAAGAAGTAAAAGAACAACGTGTAGAAGAGATAATGGAAATCCAAACACAAATCTCTTACGAGTTGAATCAAGAAAAAATAGGTAAACAATTTCGCGTTTTAATAGATCGAAAAGAAGGTGATAATTTTGTCGGGAGAACAGAATATGATTCTCCGGACGTGGACAACGAAGTATTGATCAATGCAGAAGAAGTCTATTTGTCTATAGGAGATTTCGTACAAGTTGAGATAGTTGATGCGTATGAATTCGATTTAATTGGTAAATTAGTAGAATAATCTAAAAAAACAATCTATATTGTTATGAAAAAAATAGTTTTAAGTTTAAGTCTAACTATCCTAACTTCCTTTTATTTATTGTCTTGTAAATGTGATACAGAAACAACCTCTAATCATGTAGCCAAAACATCTGGTGATGTTGTTGAGGAAGTTGTTGTTGTAAATAACAATGGTACATTAGATGAAAACAACAATTATATATATTCTGTAGGAGAAATTTCAGATATTATTTTGCCTAATAATGATACATTAAATATCGGAGAGTTCTCGACAGAAAAGAAACTAATCAATCAACTAAATGATCAAAAATTTAGCGTTAATATCGATAAAACCAAGGATTGGATAACGCTCGATCGAGTTTATTTCGACATCAACAAGTCTGTAATTACAGATAATTCTTTAGTCCAAATCGATAATATAGCTAAAATACTAAAAGCATATCCTACCGCAACGCTAAAAATAGGAGGGTATACCGATAATACTGGCGATGCAGCAATCAATAAAAAAATTTCTACCAATCGTGCTGATGAAGTAGCCAAAGCATTGGTAAGCAAAGGGATATCTGCAAACCGAATATCAACAGAAGGTTACGGTGATCAACATTTTCTTTGTGAAGCGAATGATACCGATTTGTGTAGAGCGCAAAATCGTAGAGTCGATATCCGAATTACCAAAAAATAAAAATTTAAGCGTTTTTCATGCATTCGCTTTCGGCATTTTTAGCTAAAAAAGATGTACAGTTTTCTGCAAAGCGTTATTTTGTCGATGCAATGGGAGCAATGGCTTATGGTCTATTTGCTACTTTGTTGGTAGGTACAATCCTGAAAACTTTTGGCGACGAATTCCATGTCCATTTTTTGTCTACGGTAGTTTGGCCATTTGCTCAACAAGCTACAGGTCCTGCAATTGCATTGGCAATTGCGTATAGTTTGCGCGCCCCTCAGCTAGTTCTGTTTTCTTCTGCAGTTGTCGGTGTTGCTGCCTATCAGTTAGGTGGTCCATTAGGCGTATTTTTATCTTCGATAATTGCAGTAGAATGCGGTAAGTTAATTTCTAAAGAAACACGAATCGATATAGTTATTACACCAATTGTTACAGTATTGATTGGTATACTCATTGCCCAGTTTGCAGGCCCAAGTGTTCAGCAAATTATGCTTTGGCTAGGACAAATTATCGGACAGTCGACCAATGCTAATCCTATTCTTATGGGAATCGTTATTGCTGTTTTAGTAGGGATGACCTTAACGCTACCTATATCCTCAGCCGCTCTTTGCTTGATGCTCGAATTAGACGGCTTAGCTGCAGGAGCAGCCACTGCCGGTTGTTGTGCACAAATGATCGGTTTTGCAACGATAAGTTTCAGAGAGAATGGTATTCAGGGTTTCTTGGCGCAAGGTCTTGGTACAAGTATGTTGCAAATGCCAAACATTTATAAAAATTGGCGCATATGGATTCCACCCACACTTTCAGCTGCAATCTTGGGTCCGATTGCTACAACCGTCTTACTGATGGAAAATACAGCCTTAGAATCTGGTATGGGCACTTGTGGTTTAGTAGGGCAGATAGGAACTTGGAATGCAATGAAAAACGAATTTTCTACATCTTCAATCCTTTTAAAGATCTCGATATTACATTTTATCTTACCCGCAATTTTAGCGTATATTATTTATTGTATATTGAAAAAAATCAATTGGATACGAACAGGAGATTTAAAGATATTTTGATTTACGCTAAATAAGAAAAATAGTCTTTTAGGATAGTTGCATTTTTAATACGCATTGTATCAATCTCCAAAATTTTAGCTCGTCCTGTGTCTTGATTATAAAAAATATCTAAAATGTTATCTATTTCATTTTCATTGTCTAATTGCCAGTAATCTAAACCAAAGGTTTCGGCTAACCCGTAGGTTTTTAGATGGTGTTTCGTTTCGAAAAATTCTTCTACAACATCGGTCTCATTTGGTCCAGGAATGAAACGGAATATATTTCCTCCTCCATTGTTGATTAAAATGATCCTTAGATTTTTAGGCAGATTTTTATTCCATAACGCATTAGAATCATATAGAAAACTAATATCACCTGTGACTAGAATTGTTAAGTCTTTGCTTACTGTAGCACAACCTACCGCTGTAGAGGTAGAGCCATCGATTCCACTAGTTCCTCGATTGCAAAAATAGGAGCAAGACTTAGGATTGTCGAACAACAATGCATAACGGATAACAGAAGAATTACCATAATGAACATTGCTATTGGTCGGAAAGGTTTTGATTATTTTATCGAAAATCTTTAAATCACTATATGGAGCTTTTTCTATGTATGTTTCATGTTTAGATTCTTTTTCTTTTCTTATTCTATCCCAAAGATGATAATAATTACTTCCTTTTGGATTTATGTACGGAAGGAAATCTTCTAGAAACTGATTTTTATTAAAAAGAATTTTTTCATTTAAAACCTGAAAAGTATCTGGTTGCCAAAATTCATCCAAATGCCAATGTTCTTTTGGTGGATGATTTCGAATAAAATTTTTTATTTTTTTGGAGACAACATTTTGACCGATTGTTAATAAAATTTCAGGTTTTAAATTTTCTAATTCATCTGAACTTAAGTTGTAGATAATTTGGTCTATTTTATTGATAAATAAATTGTTATGAATATTAGATGTTACCTCTGTTAATACAACAACAGAAGGGTCGTTTGCCAAAGAATTTATCAATTGGTTGAAATGTTTGTCGGTAGGATGTAATCCGACCAAAACCAATTTTTTTTGTGCTATATTCCATTTTCTAGATAAGGCAAATATATCTATTTCTGGAAATTCTTTTTCAGGGATTAATAAAGTTTCGATAGTGATCAGTTGCTCGACTGTAGAACCGTAAAATGGTTCTGAAAAAGGCATGTTGATGTGTACAGGTCCCATACATTGTTTAGATTTTGTAAGAGCATCTTTCACCTTTAGCATGTTTTCGGTCAGGGTTTCGGTATCGTCTTTTTCACTCAACTGGGTACTGTAATAGCTATGAGATTGATATAGATTCTTTTGTCTAATCGTTTGTCCATCAAAATTATCAACCAAATGTTCTGGGCGATCAGCGGTAAGGATTATCAGGGGTATATTTTGGTAAAAAGCTTCAGTAACTGCTGGATAATAATTTGCAGCTGCAGAGCCAGAAGTGCAACAAATTACTACTGGTTGTCTCAATTTTTGTGCGATGCCTAAAGCAACAAAAGCGGCTGATCTCTCATCGATAATCGAATGCGTAATAAAACGATCATCGTTGGCAAATTGCATGGTCAGTGCACCATTTCTAGAACCAGGAGACAACACAATATGCTGTATATTTGCGGCTAAAAAAGTTTCAGCTACAAGTTGTACATTAAGTAGGTTTGACTTTTTTTTCAAAATAGAGATAAATTAAAATAGTAAAAGGTTCTGAAAGGGTAAATGTACCAAATCAAAACCTTTGTATCGTTTTGCTTTTATTTTTTTAGGTGTGTAAGCCTCCATCTACACTGATTACTTGTCCTGTAATGTAATTTGCTAGATCAGAAGCTAAGAAAAGACAAGCGTTGGCAATATCTTCTGGCTTTCCACCTCTTTTCAGAGGAATTCCGTTTCTCCATTCTTCAACGGTTTTTTCGTCCAGAACTTCGGTCATTTCAGTTTCTATAAATCCTGGTGCAATTACATTACAACGAATATTGCGTGAACCAAGTTCGAGGGCAACAGATTTAGAAAAACCTATTAATCCAGCCTTAGAAGCTGCATAGTTCGCCTGGCCGGCATTTCCTTTTAACCCTACGATAGAACTCATGTTGAGAATTACACCATTGCGTTGTTTCATCATAGGGCGAATAGCGGCTTTGGTAAGGTTAAATGCAGAATTGAGGTTGACTTGTACCACTTTGTCAAAATCTTCTAAAGACATTCTCATCAAAAGGTTGTCGCGCGTAATTCCTGCATTATTTACAACGATGTCTATTCTTCCGAATTCATTAATTACTTCTGCAACCAACTCTTGTGCGGCATCATAATCTGCTGCATCTGATTGATATCCTTTTATTGTTCCTAACTCTCTTAATTCTTTCTCTAGAGCACTTGCTTTTTCTACCGATGAAGCATAGGTAAAAATCACAGTTGCACCATGTTCTACAAAAGTTTGGGCGATGCTTTTTCCAATCCCTCTTGTTGCTCCAGTAACAATGGCTACTTTTCCTTCGAGTAATTTCATGTACTTCAATATTTAAGACAAACGGCTAATATAAACAAAACCGACGTATTTGCCGGTTTTACTTTTGAAATTTTTTAATTATAAATTGAATTCCTGCTGGATTTTTTCTACATAGTCTAATTTTTCCCATGTGAAAAGTTCAACTTCAACCGTTAAATCTTCCTCACTATTTGTGTTTTTAAAGGTTTTAGTAACTATTCTCGGGCTTCTACCCATGTGGCCGTAACTTGCTGTTTCTTCGTATATTGGGTTTCGTAATTTTAAGCGTTGCTCGATAGCAAATGGGCGCATATCAAATAACGTTTGGATTTTTCTAGAAATCTCAGAATCCGTTAAATTTACTTTAGAAGTTCCATTGGTATTGACCAAGAGAGAAACCGGAGCAGCAACTCCAATAGCATAAGAAACTTGTACCAAAACCTCATCGGCAACTCCTGCGGCAACCATGTTCTTGGCAATGTGTCGGGCAGCATAAGCAGCAGAACGGTCTACTTTCGATGGGTCTTTTCCAGAAAAAGCTCCTCCACCATGTGCGCCTTTACCACCGTAGGTGTCTACGATGATTTTTCTGCCGGTTAGCCCTGTGTCTCCATGTGGACCACCGATTACAAATTTTCCGGTAGGATTGATGTGGTAGGTTATATCATCATCGAAAAGATCTCGAATATGAATAGGCAATTGAGTTTTTACGCGTGGAATTAATATATTGATTATATCACTCTTGATTTTTTCTTGCATTGCATTTTCGTTCGCAAAGTCGTCGTGTTGTGTAGAAATTACGATAGTATCTATGCGAATTGGCTTATTATTATCATCGTATTCTATAGTTACTTGTGCCTTTGAGTCTGGCCTTAAATACGGTAATAATTCTGATTCATTCTTGCGAATATTGGCTAACTCTTCTAATAATTTATGCGATAAATCTAATGCTAGTGGCATAAAATTTTCGGTTTCATTCGTGGCATAACCAAACATCATTCCTTGGTCGCCAGCTCCTTGCTCTTCATCTGAATCGCGCTCTACACCTTGCGAAATTTCGGGAGATTGCTCATGGATTGCAGAGAGAATGCCACAAGAGTTTGCATCGAACATATACTCACTTTTGGTATAACCAATTTTAGAGATGGTTTGTCGGGTAATTTTTTGTAAGTCTATAAAGGCTTTTGTTTTCACTTCTCCGGCCAGTACCACTTGTCCTGTGGTTACCAAAGTTTCACAAGCAACCTTACTTTGCTTATCCAAAGCGAGGTAGTTGTCAAGAATAGCATCAGAAATTTGATCCGCAATTTTATCTGGATGTCCTTCAGAAACAGACTCTGAAGTAAATAAATAAGACATAAATTATATATTTTTTTTATTGGATAAAAAAGGGAGAAGGATTTCTGGTTTAGCAATTGTTTAATGAGGTTGCAATCAGACAAATCCTTCCTCCTGTAAAATTTTCTACAAATATAAGTTTTTTTACCTTTTTGGGAAAGCTTTTTTTGATTTTCGTTTTTTGTACCTAAATTTTCTGGATAGATGAATACTATTCGGATGAAATGCTGTACTTTTATCTTCAAAGAAAAAAAGAATTTATTTCTGATAGTTTAACTAAACTATTTTTAGTATGAAATTAGATACAATTGATGCAAAAATTTTAACTTTTTTGCAACAGGATAGTAAAATTACCTATAAGCAACTATCCGATAAGTTGAATTTATCTTCAACGGCAATACATGAAAGAATAAAAAAATTAGAAAAAAATAAAGTTATTGACAAATATGTTGCATTAGTCGATAGAAAAAAAATTAACAAAGAATTGTTGGTTTTGAGTCATATAAAACTTGCGCAGCATTCTCAAGAAAGTATCAAACAATTCGAAAAAGATATTTTAGAGCAGAAAGAGATTCTTAGTTGTTATCACGTGAGTGGCGATTATGATTATATCATTAAAATGGCTTTTGAAAATATGGATGATTATCGTGATTTTATGATAAATCGCCTAACAAAAATACAAAGCATAGGGAGCACACAAAGTACTTTTGTAATTAGTGAACTGAAAGAGACTTTAGAATATTATATCTGAAAAAATGTATAGACAATGACAAGAGAAGAAGCAATTTTTGGGGGTGGATGTTTTTGGTGTGTAGAACATATTTTCAATCTTTTAAAAGGGGTGGATGAGGCTATATCTGGTTATGCAGGAGGCTTAAGCGAAAATCCTACCTACGAGGAGGTTTGTACTGGGCAAACCATGCATGCCGAAGTTGTAAAAGTTATTTTCGATCCATCGATTATTTCCTATGCAACTTTATTAGAAGTTTTTTGGCAAATTCATGATCCTACGCAGCTCAACAAGCAAGGTAATGATATTGGCACACAGTACCGCTCGGTGATTTATTATCTGAATGATGAACAAAAACACCAGGCCGAAGAATCTAAGAAATTTTATGAACAAGAAAAAAATGTAAATTTTGTTACCGAAATAGAGCCGCTAGAAACATTTTATTCTGCCGAAGCATATCATCAGCGCTACTTCGAAAATAATCCAACACAGCCTTATTGCATGGCTGTCGTGAGCCCAAAAGTGAAAAAATTCTTGGATAACTATCATTATTTGTTGAAATAATCAAGAAAATTTGTTTTTGGTATAGGTTTTGTATTGTAGAAGTAACCAACTAAATATATATATACCAAATTAAATCTTAATTTGAAGTAACTTCTATCTAATTTTATTAGATAGAAGTTTTTTTAATTTGATTTCCAAAAGTAAGGCGTGAAGATAATGACGAATGTGAAAATCTCTAAACGTCCTAAAATCATCAATACGTTACATAACAGTTTAGCAGCGTTCGTTAGATTACTCATATTAGAAGTTGGCCCGTAAACACCAATTCCTGGCCCGACATTTCCTAAGGAAGAGGCTGTAACCGTGAGGCTCGATAAAATACTTTCGTAATCTTTACTTAGGTCGTCATTGATTAATGAAAAAAGGATTGCACTCGAAACCCAAATAAACATATACATCACAAAAAACGCTAAAATATTATAGACAATTTTCTGAGAAATTGCTTTACCTCCATAGCGAACAGGGATTACCGCATTAGGGTGTAGAATTCTTTTGTATTCTATAATACTATTTTTAAGTAGAATTACCTGACGAATTATTTTTATACCACCCGCCGTAGAACCTGCAGATCCTCCTACAAAAAATAAAGAAAACAAGAGTAAAGTAACCAAAGGTGTAATGGTTGTATAATCGGTAAAAATAAAACCGGTGGTTGATAAAATAGATGTAGTGTGAAAAATAGAAAATCGAAATGCATTTTCTAAATTATCAAAATTAAAAGAATCTTCTTTGTAATAATGAAAATAATATACTATAGAGATGATAGCTGAGATAATCAAGATGATTGCAAGGTAACTTTTAAACTCTTCATTTTGCCAAGCTTTCTTCCACTTTAGTCGAGATAAGAAGTAAAGAATAACGAAATTAGTACCCGAAAGAGCCATGAAAAAAGTGAGTATATATTGTATCAATTCGTTGTTTCGCCAGTATGCAATGCTATTGTCTTTGGTAGAAAAACCACCAGCAGACATGGTGCTAAATGAGTGGTTGATTGCATCAAAAAAATTCATTCCGGCAAAATAGAGCAAAATAGTTTCTGCAAAGGTGAGTACGATGTAGATAAGCCAAAGGTTTTTGGCAGTATCAGCGATTCTTGGGTGTATTTTGTCGGGCGAGACGTTTCCGGTATACTCGGCTGAGAACAGTTGCATTCCGCCAATACCTAAAAAAGGCATGATGGCAATAGTCAAAACGATAATTCCCATCCCACCGATCCAATGTGTAAGACTTCTCCAGAATAGTATTGTTTTGGGTAGATAGTCTATATTCTGAAAAATCGTTGTGCCGGTTGCTGTGTAACCAGAGACAGTTTCGTAGAAAAGGTTAATGGTAGTTATATCGTTGGAATAATAAACAGAAAGTGGGAGGTAAGATTCAGAAAAATAATAAGGTAACACTCCAGTAAGAATCAAAATCACCCAACCAAAAGAGACGACCAAATATCCTTCTCTTTTGCGAACGGTGCGCGATGCTTTTTTACCAGATATATACATGAAACCGCCAATGCTCCCTGTTATTAGGCCAGAAATTAGAAAACTGAACGAAAGGTCATCTTTCCAAATTAAACTCAATACCGAGCAAAGTAGCATAAAGAAGGTGTTGAGTAAAAGAAGAATTCCACTAAGGTGGAAAACGATTTTGAAATTGAATGATTTCATTAGAAGTAACGAGTTACGCGTTTTAGGGCGCTTGGAAAAGAAAAGATAATAACACGGTCACCTTTCTCCAAAACAAAGTCGGTTGTCGGAATGATGGCTTCACCTTTCCTAACTATGCCACCGATAACAGCTTCATCTTTAATATTCAATTCGCCTACGGTTTTATTGATGGCCATTGAATGCTCTTTGATTTTGAATTCTAAAACTTCTGCATCCAAATCAGAAATACCAAAAACATCCAAAACTTGACCTTGACGAACGTAACGGAAAATTCCGTCTGCAGTAAGGAGTTTTTTATTAATAAAAGCACTGATGCCTATCTCTTGACTTAGATGAATATAATCTATATTTTCTACCAAAGCGATGGTTTTTCTAACACCTTTTGATTTCGCAAAAAGACAAGACATGATGTTGGTTTCTGACGAACCTGTTACAGCAATAAAAGCGTCTGCTTCAGAAATTCCTTCATCTTCTAGTAAATCTCCATCACTTCCATCGCCATGTATTATAAGAATGTTGTTGAATTCATCAGCCAGATCGAAAGCTCGATCTCTATTTTTTTCTATAATTTTCACATTGTGTTTATCAGCTTTGAGAAGTCTAGCAGTTTTCTTGCCGATACTTCCTCCACCTAGTAGAATGACGTTGTGAAAATAATCTTGTTTTTTACCCAAAAGTTTATACAATTCTAATGTTGCATAATTCTTAGAAATAAAATATACTTGATCATTGTTTTCGAATACAGTTTCATCGGTCGGAATCAAGGTTTCGTAACCCGATTTCGGATTGTAACGAATGATCGCAATGGGCATGAAAAGCCTTTCTGTTCCTCCTTTTGAAGTGAGATAAACATCTTTGTATTTTTTGTTGATGATTTTACAATCGTGATCAAGGATTGTACCGAATAAATTTATTCGCCCTCCATCAAACGAATGCATTTCATTGAATGCAGATTGCTCTATAAGGCTTTTGATTTCATTAGCAGCTAATAATTCTGGGCTAATGAGTGCGTCAATCCCAAAACGCTGAACAGCTAATTGATTCTCACGCAATAAGTATTCTGGATTGCTTATGCGTGCTATTGTACGTTTGGTACCCATTTTTTTGGCAATCAATGCACTTGTAAGGTTGGTGTTTTGGAGTTGGCTTACTGAGATAAACATGTCTGCACTCTCTACGTTTACTTCTCGCAAAGATTTGAAAGAGGTGATATCTCCTCTGTACGTCATTACATCTAATGAGTTTTCTATATGGGACAAACGTTCTTTATCGGTGTCCATCACGATGATATCAAGCATTTCATTTGATAATAATTTTGCCAAATGAAAGCCAACCTCACCAGCACCACCAATAATGATTTTCATGATCTATTCGTTTTCGTGTTTTTGTCCCATCAACATGAGGTATGATTTCAGAAATTGATCGATATCACCGTTCATTACAGCATCTACGTTTCCGGTTTCGGTCCCGGTACGGACATCTTTCACCAATTTGTAGGGATGCATCACATAGTTTCTTATCTGAGAACCCCATTCAATCTTCATTTTATTAGATTCTATTTCATTTCTAGCAGCCATTTTTTTGTCGAGTTCTATTTTGTAGAGTTCAGATTTCAACATTTCCATGGCTCGTTCTCTGTTGGCAAGCTGAGAACGTTCTATCTGACATATCACCACAATCCCAGTTGGCTTGTGAGTTAGTTGGACTTTGGTTTCCACTTTGTTTACATTCTGTCCACCAGCACCTCCCGAACGAGAAGTTTGCATTTCTATATCGGCAGGATTGATATCTATCTCTATTGTCTCATCTACCATCGGTGAGACATATACCGATACAAAACTTGTGTGTCGTTTTGCATTACTATCAAACGGCGAAATACGCACCAAGCGATGTACACCATTTTCGCCTTTCAACCATCCGAAAGCAAATTCTCCATCAATTTCCAGTGTTACTGTTTTTACACCTGCAACATCGCCAGCCTGAAAGTTGAGTTCGCGAACTTTATATCCATGACTTTCAGCCCACATCAAATACATACGCATCAACATACTTGCCCAGTCGCAAGATTCTGTACCACCAGCTCCGGCAGTGATTTGTAGAATCGCACCCAAATTATCTCCTTCATCCGAGAGCATGTTTTTGAATTCGATATTTTCTAATAGTTTAATAGTTTTGGAATAATGCTCCTGAACTTCTTCATCGCTCACTTCTCCTTCTTTGTTAAACTCAATTAGGACTTCCAAGTCATTAGCCGCTTGCTCTACAGATTCGTAATCTTCTATCCACTTCTTTATAGATCGTAATTCTTTCATAAACATCTCCGCTTTTTTTGGATCATCCCAAAAATCTGGCGAAGCTGTTTTTTCCTCGTCATTGGTTACCTGAATTCTTTTTTGTTCGATCTCTAAATAGGTATAGAGAGCTTGTATTCTTTTTTGGATATCTTTGTACTGGTCGATATTAAACATAACGACAAAGGTATAAAATCTTTCTGTTTTTTATAAACGCACTTTATATTTCCATTCTATAAATCTGAAAAAATTGTAGAGTTTATACTCAAGTAATAGACCATAGTCGACATTAGAGTCGTAATCGATGTGGACTGCATACAAGTTTGGATTGTAGGCATGGGGTTGTGCATGGCGATGGTTCCACGAATCCACATAGTACGTGTTTTTATTTTTATAGAAAGTGATAGAATAATAATTCTTCGGCATAGCGATGCTGCGTAAGTAGGTTTCGTATTCTGGATCAAAAACGATTATATCGTATTCTCCATCATCATTTGGTTCGAGAGCCAAGCGATTATTTTTTGTATTGTTTTCTGTAAGATAGTTATTGGTTGAGCATGCTAATAGGCAATAGCTGAATAATAGAAAGATTAATAATTTTTTCATCATACCAAATGTATTTTATTATTAAAAATAGTCTTTTTTGGTAGGATGGCAAAAAGAATGCTAAAAAATGATTTTCAGTAATGCTGGGAGATTTAAACGAGAATTCAGTTCGATTTTCTCGAACTGAATTCTCGTTTTAGAGTAAAATTACAAAAGTAGTAACTCATGAACGATGATTTCTGCATTTGTTCTTTTTACACCGTTAGCATCTTCGTAACTATTATAAGTTAACTTACCTTCGATCACCAACTCTTTACCTTTTGTAACATGTTGTTCTACAACTTCGGCCAATTTCCCCCAAACAACGAGTGAATGCCATTCGGTTTGGGTGATTTTTTCTCCTTGTTGATTGGTATAAGAATCGTTGGTTGCTAAACTAAATTTAGCCATTTTTCGATTATTAGCCATTTGCTTCACTTCTGGGGTGTTGCCTACATGGCCAATTAACTGGACTTTGTTTCTTAGACTTTTCATGGCGATAAAAAAAATGGTTATTGTTTGTCTAATATAAGAAATAAAATAACAAAAATCAATGTTTTATGAAAGATATTCTTTTTCTAATTCGATGAGTTGTTGGGCGAGATCTTTGGTTAATCCAACATGTGGGCGAGAGGTTTGCAAAGATGAGCTCCTAACGGCCGTTAGCCAACGAAAACGTTCGGGTTTTTCCATTTGGGCAATTGCACTTTCTTTGCATTCACCATGTCCGACTTTTCTGATTGCTTCTAGGTTTTTTTCTACTTCATCCAAGTCTAATTCATGTGAAAATGCATTGATTCTATCACGATTTAGCTGTATTCTAACTTCTAGAAAATCTGCTTTTTTACAGAAAACAATAACCCCAACATTTACAAATTCTTCTCTTTCTACCTTGGGAACTATTCGTAGGATTGCATACTCATATAAGTGATTGTCTGACATCGATAGCATGTTTTACAAAATTAGACGTATGGGCTAAACGGATCTTCAAGAAGTCTTTATAAACGGTTTTCATTTCTTCTTTGCTTTTTTCATCATCGCTTGTTTCTAACCATTCATAAGGCAATAAATCTACAATTTTGTCGATTACTTCTGGAGATAATTTACTCGAAAATTCATGGTCAATTCTTTCTAAATCAGATGCTTGTTTTAATAATACATGGTCCTTTATTTGTTCGAATTTGCTTAGTGCATGCTCTTCCCATCCGTACCATGAATGGTGAAAATAAAAAGAGGCACCATGGTCGATTAACCATAATTCTTTGTTCCACATCAATAAATTGGTGTTGCGGAAAGTGCGGTCAACATTCGTGATATAAGCGTCTAACCAAACAATTCTACTAGCCAAGTCTTCTTTTATTAGATTTACACTTGGATCATAGGTAATCGATCCTGATAAATAATGCAATCCTAAGTTTAGGCCTTGACTGAATTTTAGTAAATCTTGAATTTCTTCGTCAGCTTCTGTGCGGCCGAAGGCTTCGTCGAGTTCGGCAAAAACCAGCTCTGGAACTGGAAGCCCTAAATACCGAGCAATTTCGCCTCCCAACAATTCCGAAATCAACATTCGCGGTCCATGTCCTGCTCCTTTGAACTTCAACACATATTTGAACCCATCATCTGCATCGGCCAACGCAGGTAACGAGCCACCTTCTCGTAAAGGGGTAATATAGCGTTCTACATTTACCGTTCGTAATTCTATTGGTGTTTTCATTTCTTTTAGTTATTTTATGATAACTTTAATAAAGTAACTCTTATATAGGAATCATTTTTGAATAGCCAAAATTACCAAATTAAGAGAATGATTACTAAAATTACCCATAACATTCAAGAAATCTTATCCAATACATATCTCAAAACTGTTTTTATCTTATCAGTTGTGGGGATGTTTTTTCTGGTTGGGATAAATTATTTAATCGTGTTGTTTGCCAAGCCCTATGTCTCTTCTCAGGTCAATGAGTTGGGTGACGATGCCCGAGTGGCTGTTGTTTTAGGAACACGATTCAATAAAAATGGTGAACCGTCTGATTTATTAAAAGATCGTCTGGATGCAGGTATTCAATTGTTTAAGTCAAATAAAGTAGATTATCTTCTTTTGTCGGGTGAATCGTTAAGAAATAAGCTTTCTGAGGTCGATGTAATGGAAAAATATTGTGTAGAGAGAGGAGTGCCGGTAGAGAAAATTCTTGTCGATGGTGCAGCTTTGGATACCTATTCTACCGTTTATCGTACTAAATATATTTACGGCATCAAAAATCCGATATTTGTCACTCAAGAATATCATTTGAGTCGTACACTTTTTATTGGTCGAATGCTCAATATTTCTTGTACAGGTTACCCTGCAGATTTTCATACTTATACCGATTTACACAAAGATCGCGCACGAGAATTGGTTTCTAATGTTAAGGCAATTATGGATGTTTCTTTCAATAGGGTACCACCTTACGTTATCAAAGAAAGAAAACCTTTAGTGTTGTAGATCAAATTCTAGAGAGATAAATATTTTAGAGTTTGCATTTTATCTTCCTGTAGGATAAGTGAGATACAGAACTCAATTTATTATGCTTGTAGGATGAAAATAGCTGGACGTTTATGAAAATGTTCTTGATGATTTTTCCAATTTTTTACCAATCGAGTCGAAATATACTCTGAAGTTAAGGTAAGATCGCAAGCTACACAAAAAAGTGTATTACCATTTAAGAATTTTATCACATCGCTAATTAATTGTTGATTTCTATAAGGGGTTTCCATAAAAATCTGTGCCGTTCCGTGCAAGGCACTTTCTTTCTCTAAATGCTGTAATTTTTTCTTTCTTTCGTTCTTGTCTATTGGTAAATAGCCATGAAATGCAAACGATTGTCCATTCATACCAGATGCCATCAAAGCCAGTAGAATAGAGGATGGACCAACCAAGGGGACGACTGGGAAATTAACCTTATGTGCTTGTTTCACCAATAACGATCCAGGGTCGGCTACGGCGGGTAAACCAGCTTCGGAAATAATCCCAATGCTTTCTTTTCGATTAAGTAATCGATATATCGCCAATAAATCTTCGCCTTCGGTATGTTTATCGAGAATATGTATTTCTAGAGATGACTGTGATTTATTGGGGCAAATTTTTTTTATGAATTTTCGAGCAGATTTTTCATTTTCAACCACAAATAAATTTAACGCCTCTACAACTTCTGTGTTGTGCATCGGTAGTGATGCTTCGGGTGAAGCCTCGCCCAAAAGGTTAGGAATTAAATATAATTTGGGTTGATTCATGATTTCTTATCGGTTGATTATTTTTACTAATTCATCGGTTGCACGATCCAATAAATCATAAACTTCATCGAAATCTCTTTCAGTTCCGTAGTAAGGATCCGGAACATCTGTTTGTTCTTGAAAAGCTTCGGAAAGTATAAGTCTAATTTTGTCTTTTTCTTCTTGGGTTGTAGCTAGTTTTTGCAAATCAGCAAAATTATCTCTGTCCATTGCAAAAATCATATCAAAATCAGAAAACATAATGGGTACAAACTGTTGTGCTTGATGTTGAGATATGTCTATTCCATGTTTTTTAGCAACGGCAATGCTTCGTTGGTCAGGTTTTTTTCCTTCGTGCCATCGTGCCGTTCCAGAGGATTCTACTGTGTAGTTGTTGCCAAGTTTGTGTTGTAAAATACCTTCTGCCAAAGGCGAGCGACATATATTCCCAAGACAAACCATCATAATTTTCATAGTCAATTATTTTTTTGGTCTATACTGTTAACTTCTTATTGATTTCTTCGATGTATCCTTTGAAAATTTTATCGGTTTCTGATAAATTGGTTACCGTTTTGCAAGCATGTAAAACGGTAGCATGATCTCGATTACCGATTTTGTCACCAATGCTTTTTAGAGAAGCTTTGGTATGTATTTTTGCAAAATACATTGCCAAATGTCTAGCTTGTACCACATCTCTTTTGCGTGATCTTGATTGGATATCTTCGATCGGTATTTTGAAATAGTCGCAAACTGTTTTTTGGATATAATCGATCGAAATTTCCTTTTTGCTGTATTGGATGATGTTGGATAATGTGTCTTTCACCAAATCTAATGTAATCTCTTTTCGGTTGAAAGTCGATTGAGCAATGATCGAATTTAAGGTGCCTTCTAATTCTCGAACATTGGTTTCTACATTTTCTGCAATGTAATCTAATACAGTTTCTGGAATTTCTATTCCATCTTTTTCTACTTTTTGCTGGATGATATTTCTACGCGTTGATGCGTCTGGCATTTGCAGTTCTGCATTCAATCCCCACTTGAAACGCGAGATTAATCGAGGTTCCATTTCGGTTAGTGTAGCTGGTGATTTATCAGAGGTAAGGATAATTTGTTTACCTTTTTGTTGTAAATCATTGAAAATATGAAAGAAGGCTTCTTGAGTTTTTGCTTTTCCGGCCAAGAATTGGATGTCATCTATAATAAGCACATCAATCATTTGGTAGAAATGCACGAAGTCGTTCTGGCTTTTGTTGGCAACCGCGTTAATGAATTGCATGGTAAACTTTTCGGTCGAAACATATAGCACAGATTTGTCTGGATAAAGTTCTTTGATTTCTTGTCCGATTGCATGAACCAAGTGCGTTTTCCCTAAACCAACACCACCATAAATAAAGAACGGGTTGAAAGAAGTCCCGCCCGGACGCTTTGCAATGGCTTTACCTGCAGTTCTTGCTAAACGATTCGATTCACCTTCTATGAAATTATCAAAATTGTACCGATAATTTAGTTGAGAATCGATTTTTATTTTTTGCAAACCTGGTATCACAAAAGGGTTTAACACGTCGTTGCTCTCGATTTTTAGTGGAGCATCGATAAGGTTGGGTTTTACCTTTTCTTTGTTGATTGAAGGAATTTTTACCGTGTCTGGATTTTGTGGTTTATTACGCATATTGGTAACAATGCTGTAGACCAACTTTCCGTCAGGACCTAGAACTTTTAGCAAAGCACTTTTCAGCAAAGTGATATAGTTGTCTTCTAGCCATTCGTAGAAGAATTTACTTGGTACTTGAATAGTTAGGATATTTTCTACAAGCTTAACTGCTTTTGTAGGCAAAAACCATGTATCGAAAGCCTCTTTGTCGATATTGTCTTGAATATAAGAGAGACACTTTTCCCATACAATAATTGCATTATTATCCATTCTATTCGTTATAAAATTTTAGTTAAACAGTCTTAGTATTAGTATCTATTGATAATGAAGGGGTTGGTTTTTCATCATCTTTCGGAGCAAATATGTGGACAATTTTTTGATAAAAAAAATAGAGTCCAACTTGATAAAACAAAAAATATTTGGTATATAAAAAACAACAAAAACACCTTCTTATAGCCTCTAACTTCCTGTTGATAAGGCTTAACAAAAATAAGCAAAATATTTTACATTTACTTGACTGTTATTCTATATTGAATAATGCTTATAATTGATTGATAGACAAGTTTTAGAATGATTATTAAGCCTTTGTAAGGTTTTTGTAAAAATAATGTAAAGTAATGATTTGTAATTTGTAATGCGATTTAAGTGAAGTAAAGCTTTATGAAATGTTAAAATTTTTAACTTGTCATTATTACATAAATGAAAGTATTATTTATTCAAAAAAAATAATTTCATACCTTGCGCAAGAAAATAAACGATTATCATGAACTTGCTAAAAGAAAAAATAGATCAAACCATTGAAAACATACCCGACTTTCCGAGTGAAGGTATTCAGTACAAGGATATTTCTCCTTTGTTTTTAGATCCTGTTTTGTCGCGTGAAATTATTCAAGGGTTTACCGAAAAAGCCAAAGGAAAAGTAGATTTGGTTTGTGGTATAGAAAGCCGTGGTTTTTTATATGGTGTGCAAATTGCGCATGAGTTGAATATTCCTTTTGTAATGATACGTAAAGCAGGCAAATTACCTCCGCCTATTGTGGCACAAACCTATGAGCTAGAATACGGGTCAGCAACTATAGAACTAAAAGAGAATGTTATTCAACCCGGGATGCGAGTGATGATCCATGATGATGTTTTGGCAACAGGCGGGACCGCAGAAGCTGCAGCATGGTTGGTAGAAAAATGTGGAGGCGTAGTTACTCAATTTTCTTTTATCGCAGCATTGAATTATTTAGAAGGAGAGAAAAAACTAAAATCGTTTACAGAAGATATTGTTTGTCTTACATCGTATTGATTTTTTGTAATACAAATAATAACAGGTAGGGATATAAAAAAGTCTGAAATAATTCAGGCTTTTTTAGTTTTTCTTAGGTTATAGTAACCACAACAATGAACCAAAATCGTATACGCAAATATCTCTGAAAAAAATAACACAGAATTAGATTAAGTTTTTCTGATTAGATTGCATAAGTGATTACTAAGAATAGTCCTGACTTATTTATAAAAAGTCTTTGTTTAGAATACCTATCCACTACAATTGATAGCGCAATGAATTGATTTAATATAATGTACTATATGAGGTATATATCTTCTAAATAAAAAATTGTTAAAAACTGTATCATTCTAAAATTTACTGTATTTTAGGGAAGTGAATTTTGTTGTATATACATTCTATTGTTATGAAAAAATATATCCTAGGTATTTGCGTTTTAGTAAGTTGTGGTTTACAGGCTCAGAAAAAAGTAGGTGAATTGTTTCCTATTCAGTTAATAGAAAAATACAATCCACAATCCGATGCCACAATTGTGGTTCTCGCCCCATCATTGGCTTCGGATAATAGTTATGCTCCTATGTTGACCACTTCTCTTAAATATTACTTTACCGATGGTCTGGCTTTTCAGCAACAAGAAAACAAACCTAAAATAGAGGTTATTTATGTTGTAAATGCCCTTGCTCCCAACACTTCTCAACCTAGAAACTCTTGGGAAGCACCCTTTGTACAAGATAATAGAATGTACGACCCGACAGGGATGGTTTATCGAGCTTTGGGGGTGGATGTATTTCAGATGAAAACTTCCCATTTCGGTCAGCAATTAAGTTTATCATCACAGGAAGAAACACCAAGCTCTATAGTATACTTACTCGATAAAAACTATAAAATTTTGGCTATAGACAAAGATTACCGAGCACAAGGAGAGCACTTAAAACCCTTAGAAGATAAAATAAAAATACATTTAGGATTATTAAAAAATACTCGACCATCCAAACAAACACCGTTAAAAATAGGCGAGAAAGCACCTGATTTTCTGTTGGAGGATGTAGAAGATACTTCAGGTAGAGCTAGAAATCTTTCTTCCATCACCGATAAATTTAAGGTGATAACTTTTTATCCAGCTGCTTTTAGTGGAGAGGTAGTATCAGATTTTGCCAAAGTCAATCATACGGCTGGGATGAGTTGTGCAACTCAAATCCAACTCATCGATCATCATCCAGCGATGAAAGAAGTAGAGATGTATGCAATTTCGAGTTCGACGCCGGCTTTGCTTAAGTTGTGGAAAAAAGCACTGAAAACCGATCGGATTATTTATCTCAATGATGAAGATTATTCGATAGCGCGCTTATACAATGCCTACAACCCTCTAGGATACAGTAATAGAGCTACTTATATTTTATCCAAGGACAATACGGTTTTGTATGCCAATGATAATTTTACTTTTGAAGATGAAGAGAGATTTCCATCGATTTTAGAAGAATTGATTAAAAAGCATTCATAAGATGTTGATGGGAAAAATCCATATAAAAAATGCGATGTTTATTTTTGAACATCGCATTTTTTATAGAGTATCGAAATAGATTAGTTTTTAATCAATTTCTTGGTTGTGACTTCCTTATTCGTTGTGATTTTTAGGATATAAAGACCTTTCGAAAGTGAAGAAGTATCGAATTCTGCCCGATTAGCTTTTACTTTCAATTCGGCATTCATAACCGACTTTCCGGTTACGTCAGACACTTCAATTTTGATCGAATTTCCTAAGTTTTCATCTGCAAAATAAACCATGTCTTTGGCTGGATTCGGAAACATATAAAGACTAGATAGTTTATAGTTTGTCGTGTTCATCTTTTTGCAATCCAACACCTCTGCAGGTGGCATCTCGAACGAAGAAACTCCATCAACTCGAGAGTCGGAACTACCTTGACTTGCTCCATATCCTAAACCACGGCGAGCGAAGGCTTGCCAAATTTCACATTGGTTTTCTCCATTGTAGTTAGCAATGTCAGCAGCCAAAATTGCGTCACGACCATCTACAAAACCTGGGTTACACGGTTGGTTTTTCATTCCATCCATTACCAATTGTAGAGAAATATTATTTCCTTTATCACCGTTGTAAATGTCTGGCGAGAAACCATACTTGTCTATCAATTTCCATGTCATATCCCAAAGCATAGTTGCCCAAACGTAACCAGTTCTATGTGGTGATTCGTTTGAGGAGTCTCCATAAGTTTTTAGATTATCGTACGTTGCAGGGTTTACGCTCATGTCTGTGCTATAAGCTGTAGGTCGGATTCCTCTTCCTGTTGTAGGCTGATCAGTTACATATGTCCCAATTCCACGGGCATCCGTACCTTTGTCTTCTGGTTGCATCGTGAGGATATATCCAAAGAAATCACTCCATCCTTCACCCATTTGTTCCTTGTTGCGTAAACAAGCACTCGTGGTAAGTGGGCCAGTTAAACGAGTAGAGATTCCGTGTCCGTACTCGTGTGCGATAACGCCATTATCCAAGGAACCATCATAATAAGGGGTGTCGCTAGCGTTTAGGCTTCCTGTTACTGTTATGTTTGAGTTTAATTTTGATTTGATTTTATCACCTAGCTCTTTTGTTATCATCACCGAAGGAATCGTTATAGAGCTATCTGTTCCGCCCATTGCGATAGGGGCACCATTATCATTGTTTACGACGATAACACCTTTTGCACCTGCGTCTTGTGCATTTTTCACCTTCGTTACAAAATTACAATTTCCACGAGTAATGATGGCAATGTTGTTGTTGATTTCAGCTGCATTGGTTGGTGTGCTACAGCCTTCGTTCGTTCCGTCGGTGGTTTTTACTAAGATAAAATTAGCATTGATCTGATCATCTATTTTATTGCCAAACTGAGCTTCTTTTGCAGTGTAATCACCAGCAATATCAGAAGGTGAGAAAATGCTTACCAAATTTTCTGTATAATTTGTTGGTGGATTCCAAAGATACATAGCCATGCGAGCAATATACCCGTCGGGTAAGGTTGCGAAGGTTGCGTTATTCAGAACTCCTTCATTAAAACGTGTCTGTGCAAGAGCAATTACCTCATCATTTCCGGTTCCTCCATTACCAAAATTAGATTTCTGGAAATTTCCACTTTTTTCATCAAAACCATAATTGTACATAATGTCGTGCATCATGTTGTTCGTGTAGAAAAGATTTACTGTAGCGGCTTCTTTAGATTTGAAAGGATGTTTCCCGAACTGATAATCGTAGCTGAAATCATAATCTCCATTTTTACTGTAAACTTTTCCATCCAAGGTTACAGAGGCACCTGAATAGGTGTTGTATCCAGTAGAATTGTGGTCGTATGCAGCACGAACATTGTTGCCGTAGGTAGCATCTTCTTCTTTATTGCCGTATTTATGCCAACCTTCCGGTGAAGCAGTAACATTGGCAACGGTAGAAAAGTTTACGGTTTGTGCATTCCCATGTGAAGGTGACTCGTAGGGTAAAGGAAAAACTTTATATTGTGGGTTGTTTTCTGACGTAGAAAAAGCTTCTTTTAACCAGTCGAATGACGGACGTTTTTCGGCAATTCTTGTTGTGTTTTGATGAAAGTCTGGATGAAAATCACACGACAAAGTAGAGTTGTGTAAATCTAATATTTCTCCAGAATGCGCATCGAGCAAAGCTATGTACACATCATTTTCGTTAACCGTTTTTACAGCAACCATAAACTCTTTTACTAAATGATATTGGTTTTTCTGATCTAAGAAATAATACAATTTTACTTCATGTTGATCAACTGGAAAAACGCCAGTTTCTGTACTCTTTTTTGTATTCTCTTTTACGGAAACTCCGAAATGAGAAGCTAACTTGTCTAATAATACAACATCGGTTAGAGAGCTTTTTTGTGCAGGAAAAGGTTTGTTCAGCTGGGTATCTACCATACCTGCAAAATGTATCACTTGGTTGTTTTGTACCAAGAAATTTCCGTACGCATTGTAAATTGGGATTCCGTTATGTTCATATTGTATATATACACGTTCGGTAGAATTTTTTTCATTCGGAATAGTTTCTACAACTTGATATTGAATAGAGCTACTTGCTTGGGATAATTGATTTTGATGCAAATATTGATCAATTAAGTTTCGATGATCTTGTGCTAAAGAGATTTGGCTCATCAATACGATTGTAGACAGTAGTAGAAATTTTTTCTTCATTTTAAATATGTGTTAATTTTTTAGCGCTAAAAATAAACTTTTTAACCTTGAGAAAAAAACTTTTTCTGTCGATTTTTTCATTAAGTTGATAATTTTATTTGGCTTTATTTAGGGAAAATGTGAATTATTTAGAATTGTATTTAGAATTTTTTATCCAAACGTATGGAAGTCGTATATAAAAAAAGAAAGATTTTTCTGCAATATATTCTCATATCAAGTGGATGTAATGGTAAATAAATATTATTTTTTACGAAATTGTTTTTTAATACTAATTTCAAGTATAGAATTTACTCCGCTTGATGATAATAAAGTTTATTAACCAAATTAACTACTATACAGCAGTAGAAGTAGTACTTTCTTTATAATTAATTATAAAAAATGTAATTAGTTTATTATCAAACTGATGATTATATTTAATTAAATTAAAAAAAAATAAGTGTATTTCTGTAATAATATAGAACTATGGGAATAGTAGAAGTTTTGAAAAAGCGAAAAGAAGAGTTAGCGATAAAGAATACAGCAGAAGGAAATGCTTTTGAGCACAATTTTCAGAAGATCTTAGTGTGAAAAAAGAAGAAAATGGATTGCTGGTAAAAGTTGATAAAATGGGTACAGGTGTAATCCCAAATGCAACGAGCAAAGTGTTGTGTCATTACCACGGAACTACAATTCATGGTGAGGTTTTCGATAGTTCGGTCAATAGAAATAAACCTGCTTCTTTCTCGCTCGATAAAGTAATCAAAGGTTGGAGACAAGCCCTGACACAGATGCTAGTCGGGAGTAAATGGACGCTTGTTTTGCCCCCAGAGTTGGCGTACGGAAATCAAGAACTCAATCAATATATTGGCCCGCAATCTACCTTGGTTTTTCAGGTAGAATTAATTGCGATACTCGATGAATAATATTTTGAGTGAAATGAAATCTAAAAATTCCGAAGGTTTTCCACAATCGCTTAAAAAATTCCTAACGAATATTCCTGAACAAAATCCTTTAGAATTAAATAACCTACCAGCGAATTGCCGTGCTCATCTAGAGAAGGGTTGTATACTGCAATTCCTATTTTGTTGGGAACCGTAGCAATAATTCCGCCACCAACCCCCGATTTACTTGGCAAAGCAATCGTGCGAGCATATTCGCCGCTAAACTCGTACATACCAGCCGTGAGCATTTGTGCTTGTATCAATTGCATGAGTTCTTTGTTGTAGTGTGTTTTATCTCCGTCGTATCTCGTTCCTTGATTGGCAATGAAATAAGCTATTTTTGATAAATCTTCCACATCAATTTCTATCGAACATTGACGGAAATAATTGTTCAGTACTTCTTCTTCTTTTTCGATCATACCATAATTTTTCATTAAATAAAACATACCACGATTTCGGTATCCAGTAGCTTTTTCAGATTCGTAAATAGTCGGATTAATATCTATTTTCGGATTATTGGTAATGTATCGAATTCTAGCCAATATTTTCTGATAAGGTTCGTCTGCGTCTCCTGCTATCAGAGAGGTTGTGTAGATGGCCCCTGCATTCATCATCGGATTGAGTGGACGACCGTTGTGGTCTAAATTGGCAAAATAGTTGAAAGGATGATGGGTCCCATAATAGCCCATTTGTGTAAAAACCTTTTCTTCGCCATTTTCTTCTACTGCCAACATCAAAGCAATTAATTTAGAAATACTTTGGATTGTAAATTTCTGTTTATTATCACCAACACTCCATGTTTCACCGTTTTCGTTTGTGATAGAAAATGCAACAGCTTTTGGGTTGGCTTTGCCTAATTCTGGAATATAATCTGCTACTTTGCCTTGCGTAAAAGCGAGTTTATGTTTATTGACTAAATGCAGCATTACTTTTTTATCGATTATTTTGTTCTGTCCGCAAACAATCGTCGATGGTGTAGACAGAATATAAAAGATAGCAATACTGAGAAAAGATATCGTTTTATACATTTCGAAATAGAATTATAGTTTTGGATGGAAACAAATCCAATTAAGAAACCAAAGATAAGGATTCGAGTTTGGATCTCTACTAGGACCAATAAAAAAAGCACGAAGAAAGACTTCGTGCTGTTGATATGAATGGTTTTTATTATAAAAAAATTATTTTCCTAAAATCCAAGCAAAAACCAATGGAGCAACGATAGTCGCATCCGACTCAATGATGAATTTTGGCGTATCTACATCTAGTTTCCCCCATGTAATTTTTTCATTTGGCACGGCTCCGGAATATGAGCCGTATGAGGTAGTAGAATCAGAGATTTGGCAGAAATAAGACCAGAAAGGCACATCTGTCCATTCTAGATCTTGGTACATCATCGGGACAACACATATCGGAAAATCTCCAGAAATACCCCCTCCAATTTGGAAGAATCCTACACCTTTCCCGTCAGAGTTTGCCCGATACCATTCGGTTAAGTACACCATGTATTCGATACCAGATTTCACTGTAGAAGCTTTCAGATTTCCTTTGATAACATTCGAAGCAAAAATATTTCCGGTGGTAGAATCTTCCCAACCAGGACATACAATTGGTAAGTTTTTCTCTGCTGCAGCAACAATCCAAGAGTCCTTAGGGTCGATTTCATAATACTGCTCTAAAACTCCAGAATTTACTACTTGGTATAGGAATTCGTGTGGTAAATAACGCTCTCCTTTTTCTTCCGCTGCATGCCAAACATCTTCCAAGTGTTTTTGTAAACGACGGAACGCTTCTTCTTCTGGGATACAGGTGTCAGTTACACGATTGAAGTGTGAGTCTAATAATTCACGCTCTTGCTCTGGTGTAAGATCACGATAATTCGGGATTCTTTTGTAGTGTGAGTGTGCAACCAAATTCATAACATCTTCTTCTAAGTTGGCACCTGTACAAGAGATAATATGTACTTTATCTTGACGAATCATTTCGGCCAAAGAAATACCTAGTTCTGCAGTAGACATCGCTCCACCTAATGAAATTAGCATTTTGCCACCTTCTAATAAATGTTGTTCATACCCTTTTGCAGCATCCATCAGGGCAGCTGCATTAAAGTGTCTATAGTTATGTTCTATAAACTGACTGATTGGTCCTTTTGTCATTTTTAGTTTTTTTTAATAAAAATTTTATTCTTCGATTAATCGGTAACCTAATTTTTTTAGTACGCTTTGGTAGTCTTGTTCTTGATAGAAAACCTCTACCTGATAGTTTTCATCGATCAAAATATATTTTGGCTGAGGGATCAGGCAATGATGCACTCCATCAAAACCCGAAATGTTGTCTTGATACGCACCCGTGTTGAAGAAGCCAATGTACAGAGGTTTTGCCGAGTCGTATTTTGGTAAATAAATCGCGTTTACGTGTTGTTCTGAGTTGTAATAATCGTCCGAATCACAAGTTAATCCTCCTAACAAAACGCGTTCATACGTATCATACCAGCGGTTGAGTGGTAGCATCACAAAACGTTTAGAGATTGCCCAAGCGTCTGGTAGGGTAGTCATGAAAGAAGAATCAATCATGTCCCAATATTCTTTGTCGTTTTGTTTCTTTTGGTACAATACTTTATAAATCATTCCGCCACTTTCTCCAACTGTGAAGCTGCCAAATTCGGTAAATATATTTGGGACAGGGATTCCTTCTTCGTCACAGAATTTCTTGATCTGACCCAAAATTTCTTCGGCCATATAAGCATAGTCATATTCGAAGGTTAGAGAGTTTTTAATAGGAAAACCTCCTCCGATATTTAGGCTATCAAGTTCTGGGCAAACTTTTTTCAGGTTTACATAGACACGTAAACATTTCACCAACTCGTTCCAATAATAAGAGTTGTCTTTGATACCGGTGTTGATAAAGAAATGAAGCATTTTTACTTTGATGCGTTCATTGGGTTTCACCATATTGTTGTAAAAAGGCACAATATCTTTATAGCCAATCCCTAGTCGAGATGTATAAAACTCAAACTTAGGTTCTTCTTCAGAGGCAATTCGGATCCCAATTTCAAAATCTCCTTCTATGGCATCCGAAAAAAGTTCAACTTCCTCGTAGTTGTCGATAACTGTTATGGTTTTTCGGTGTCCATTATTGATTAGTCGAGCAATGTTTTCTACATATTCTTCTCGCTTGAATCCGTTACAAATCACGTACTGATCGTGGTTCATCAGCCCTTCATTCAGGAGGCTTTCTACGATATTGATGTCGTATGCAGACGAAGTTTCGATATGGATATCATTTTTTAGTGCTTCTTTTATAATATGACGAAAGTGCGAACTTTTGGTGCAATAACAATAGTTATAGGTTCCTTGATAGTTTAATTTTTTGCGCGCATCATTGAACCATGATTTAGCTCGCTGGATGTTTTGCGAAATTTTGGGCAAATAAGTAAACTTTAGTGGAGTGCCATGTTCCTCTATCAATTTCATTAAATCAATACCATTGAAATGTAGATTTTCTCCTACCAAATCAAATTCTTCCTGCGGAAAATCAAAAGATTGTGTAATGAGATCGATGTATTTTGTTTTCATTTTTTTTGTTGTTAAAAGTTATAAAGATGTAATTACGAATAGTTTTTGATTTTTAGATGCTTATTCTTTAAACCCTCAATGCATAAAATACACCATTGTACATATAACCAGATTGTTTTATCAATTTAAAAAATGTGTTTTTAGGTTACTAATCTTTTATTATAAAAATGTTTGTTTTCCATTAAACAATGCTATGCAAATATACACGAATTATCCAAGTCTTATGTAGATTCTAGATGTGTTTAAGTTTTTCTTAATAAATTATTTTTATTAATTTGTAATCTCTGAAAAATCAAATCTTTGGCAGGATGTTTATAAATTTATCAATTCGATAAGAAGTCAGTCGTTGATTTGTTGTATTTTTGAAGTCGTTTTCAGAATAAATTATGGGGAAAATAATTGCTATTGCTAACCAAAAAGGAGGAGTAGGGAAAACCACAACAGCCGTAAATTTAGCTGCTTCTCTTGGGGTATTAGAAAAGAAAGTATTGTTAATAGATGCCGATCCACAGGCCAACGCAACTTCTGCTTTGGGTATAGATCCTGAAACTGTAGAGCGAGGTACTTATGAGGTGTTAGAGAATCAAGTTTTGGCCTCGGAAGTTATTCTACAAACCGAAACACCCAATTTAGACCTTATTCCGGCTCATGTAGATTTGGTGGCAGCAGAAATAGAAATCGTCGACTACGAAGAGCGTGAATATATGTTGCGCAGTGCATTGCAAGAAATCAAAAATCGATACGATTATATTATTATCGATTGTGCACCATCATTGGGCCTAATCACGCTCAATGCACTTACGGCTGCCGACTCGGTAATTGTACCAATCCAATGCGAATATTTTGCGTTAGAAGGTTTAGGGAAGCTACTCAATACCATAAAAGGAGTTCAACAGTATCACAACAAAGAATTGGATATCGAAGGATTATTGCTCACGATGTATGATTCTCGTCTGCGTTTATCAAACCAAGTGGTAGATGAGGTCAACAATCATTTTCCACAAATGGTTTTCAAGACGATAATTCAACGAAATGTGCGTTTATCAGAAGCACCAAGTTTTGGTGAGACAATTATTCAGTACGATGCAGATAGTAAAGGTGCAGAAAATTATTTAAATTTAGCCCGTGAGTTTTTAATCAATAATAACGACACAGAGTAATCATGGCAAAACCAAATAAAAACAACCGTTTAGGTCGCGGTCTTTCGGCCTTGTTGAAGGATGAACCGAATGTGAATTCGGCATCGGATGAAGGAGCTAAAAATTTGGTGGGGAATATTTTAGAAATCGATCTCGATAAAATCGTTGCAAACCCTTGGCAACCAAGAACCAAATTCGATAAACAGTCGATGGAAGACTTGGTTACATCAATCGAATCGTTGGGGGTTATTCAGCCCATTACGGTACGTAAAACTACACAAGGAACGTATGAATTGATTTCGGGCGAAAGACGTTTTAGAGCCTCGCAATTGGCTGGTAAAGATACCATCCCAGCATATGTACGCTTGGCCAATGACCAAGAAATGCTCGAGATGGCTTTGGTAGAAAATATCCAACGCCAAGATTTAGATGCTATAGAAATCGCCTTATCGTATAGACAGTTGATAGAAGACGTCCAACTGACACAAGAAGAATTGAGTAAGCGAGTAGGGAAAGATCGAAGTTCTATCACCAATTATTTACGTTTACTAAAATTAGATCCGATAATCCAAACCGGAATTCGAGATGGAATGATCTCTATGGGGCACGGACGTGCATTGATTGCTGTTGAGAATCTCGATCAACAATTCGCCATATACGAGCGGATTATTAAAGATAACTTGTCGGTACGTGAAACCGAAAACCTCATCAAATCTTTGAAAGAGGACAAACAAAAAGTCAATAAAACCGTTGCAGAATTACCAGCGCAATATCAAGTAGCTTTGGATTCGATTGGAGAATCTCTCAAAACCAAAGTAGAAATTAAAAGAGCAAAAAATGGAAAAGGGAAGATAATCCTAAACTTCACTTCAGATGAAGATTTCGAACGTTTACGTAAGTTTTTAGAAGATGCAAAATAAAGTACTCTTACTTCTTTTTTTGTGTGGGAGTTATATGGTCAATGCACAGGTAGAGATAAGCGATAGCTTGCAAATGAACAACGTGCAAACCGATAGTGTCCCTATTCGGCAAGATACTCTTGGTGCAAAAAGCCCGATGAGAGCTTCATTGTATTCAGCTGTAGTACCTGGTTTGGGACAGATTTATAACGAAAAATGGTGGAAAGCACCAATCGTTTGGGGGCTTTTAGGAGCAGGCGTTGGTTTCACCTTATATTATAATAAACAATACAAGGATTTCAGAGGCTATTACACTGCCAAACTCGATGGTCGTATACACGACATACCAACAGGATATGACCGTTTGACAGCCGAACAATTGGGCGTGATCCAAGATGAGAAAAAAAGATATCGAGATTATGCGATTGCAATTACTACGCTTGTATACATCCTCAATGTGGTAGACGCATCGGTAGATGCTCATCTTTTTGGTATAAAAAGTGATCCAGATTTGGCGATTAAGCCAACCATAATTTACGATCAAAATAGGATGCAAGCTCAATATGGATTTGCATTAAATTTTAAATTTTAATTCAATATAATCATGAAAGTTGCCCTAGTCGGATACGGAAAAATGGGAAAAGCAATCGAAGAGATTTTGGTAGAACGCGGCCATGAAGTGGTAGCAAGAATCAATCACCTTCCAACCAAAGAAGATATAAACAATGCCGAGATAGCTATCGAATTTACACAACCCAATGCAGCTGTAAATAATATAAAAGCTTTAATTGAGTTGGGGTTGCCAACTGTTTCTGGAACAACAGGTTGGAGTGATAGCAAGAATGAGATTGATAGTTTTGTGAAAGGAAAAAATGGCGCATTGGTAACCGCTTCTAATTTTAGCTTAGGAGTTAATCTTTTTTTTGAGCTCAGTAAACGCTTCGCAGAGTTGATGCGTCCTTATAAAAACGACTATCAGATAGAAATAGAAGAAGTTCATCATACCCAAAAATTAGATGCCCCAAGCGGTACAGCGATTACCTTGGCAGAACATCTTTTGGCTTATTCTGATTATGAAAATTGGTCTATGACCGAAAAATCTCCTACTACCATTCCTGTCCGTGCGTTGAGAGTAGATGAAGTCCCAGGAACACACAGTGTTACCTACACTTCGGCAATCGATAGCCTGCAATTAACTCATACAGCGCACAGCAGAAAAGGTTTTGCTTTAGGAGCGGTCATTGCAGCCGAATGGTTGAGTGGAAAAAAAGGCGTTTTTGGAATGAAAGACGTTTTAGGAATATAAACAATAAAACCTACATAGAACAAATTATGACTATATTTATTTACTGGTTGGTCGGATTTATTATCTTTAATCTCCTATTCGGGGCTGCAACCTTCAATCTTTATAAATTAGCGGGTAAAAAATCATGGGAAGCCTTTGTACCTTTTCTTAATATTTGGCGTGGACTAGACATTATTCAACGACCAAAGTGGTGGATTATCTTATTTTACATCCCAATTGTAGGACCAATCTTTTGGTTGATTTTACTTGTCGATTTAGCCGATAGTTTTGGTAAAATCGAAATCAAAGATAAAGTGATCATGGTTCTTACGCTAGGATTATATACTTTTTATCTGAATTACGTTGAAAAACCGAAGTACATAGGACCAGAAAAAAGAAAATCTACAATCGTGTCTGCTCTTATTTTCGCTATTGTTTTGGCAACACTAATCCATAACTGGTTTGTGCAACCAATGATTGTGCCAACTGGATCGATGGAAAATACCATCAAAATAGGGGATGCATTGTTTGTAGAAAAAGTAAGTTACGGAGCTCGAGTTCCTCTAACACCTTTCGGTATACCTTATTCTGAGTTTATCAATCGAGATATGTTCATCGATAAGGCACGCTTGCCCTATATGCGTTTGCCAGGTTGGAGAGATCTGAAGTCTAATGATATTGTCGTTTTCAATTATCCTACCGATTCGGTTTATTCTGCAATCGACCGAAAAGATGCGTATGTAAAACGTTTGGTCGGAATGCCAGGAGATACGCTAAAAATATCGAATGGAGTTTTGTATGTGAATGGAAAAAAATTCATACCCAAAAGAGATGCTCTAGTACAACATCGTTATCAAGTAATCACAAAAGCACCGTTTAGCGATAAATTACTTTATGATGATTATGGTTTATTGCCACACGATTATCGTTTGCAAAACATCAGCAATCAGTTTGTGTATGTATTCGAAGGCTTATCAGATCCGATTGTTTCCTCGTTCCGAAAAAACACAAATGTTTTATCAGTAGAACAAATCTCTAGACATCTAAACGACAAAGCAGAATACATCAGAAAAGATGGAACGATCGACAGTACGTACACTATTTTCCCAGTTAATAAACCATGGAACGAAGATCAGTACGGACCATTATACATTCCGAAAAAAGGCGACGTAGTAGAAATTAATAAAGAAACTTTGCCGCAATACATCAATCTAATTCGCAAGTACGAACAAAATAAATTAGTTGTAGATTCTACCAACGGAAAATTCGAGGTGATGATAAACGATGAAAAAACGAATAAATATACGATTCAGCAAGATTATTTCTTTATGATGGGAGATAACCGAAACCAATCTTTGGATGGGCGCTTCTTTGGATACGTACCAGAAGATCATATCATAGGTCGTCCTATCCTTATATGGATGAATGCCAACGGAATGTTTGAGCCAGCTCCTAGAAAATTCTTATGGGAACGTGCATTTACGTCGATAAACAATGACAATCCTGATAAAAAATCCTACGGAATTTATGTTTTATTTGTCCTAATTTTATGGTTAGGATATGATTTTTATAAAGATAGAAAAAGACGAAAAGAAAATAAAAAATTTGATTAATGAAACTATTTCCGGCATTTTACTTCGGGCCCATCGATTATTTTGCCCGAATGGTACAAACCGAAAATTATCTCATCGAGAAGCACGAGAATTTCCAAAAACAAACCTATCGTAATCGATGTTTAGTTCTTGGAGCAAATGGTGTGTTGCGATTAGCCATCCCAATCTTGCACAATGGTCAAAGACAAATGAAAGATATTCAACCATCGTACGATTACGATTGGCAAAAAGAACACTTCAAGTCGTTGGTAGCAGCCTATAAAAGTTCGCCTTATTTCGAATTCTACGAAGACGATTTGGCACCAATTTACGAGAAGCAAGAAAAGTATTTGTTGGATCTGAATCTGAAAACAATCGATTTTATTCAATCGAAACTAAAATTAGAAGTGACCTATTCGTTGACAGACCAATACGAAACCGTAGAAGAAGAAAACGATTATAGAAATCTATTCAAAGCCAAAGAAGAGCGAATAACTTTGCCAGAATATTATCAGGTTTTTGATGGTAAATTCGAATTTCAGTCAAATTTAAGTATCTTAGATCTTCTCTTTAATGAAGGACCTGCTGCTTCTACCTATTTAAAAAATATAAAAAATTTAAGTTAAGTAAATATGAAAAAATTAATTCTTGCCGTTGGGATTTTATTTTCTGCCCATTTTGTACAAGCCCAAACAGAAGTACCAAAAGAAACATGGTACCATGCAGATTATCATGCAACAGGCGTTTATGGTGTAAATACCCAAAAAGCATTGGATTTCTTAAAATCAAAAAATCGTAAACCACAAACCTTAGTTGTCGGAGTTCTAGACTCTGGAGTAGAGCACTTCCACGAAGACCTAAAAGATAATATGTGGGTGAATCCTAAAGAAATTGCAGGTAACGGAAAAGATGACGACAAAAATGGATACATCGATGATATCCATGGGTGGTCTTTTTTGGGTAATGAATTTGGGGTAAATTATAATGATGATACTCTAGAAGTTACCCGATTATATAAAAAATATCAAGCACTTTTTGATACGCCAAATGCCGAAGTAAACCTGGCTAATCAGAAAAAATTTTCACAAGAATTTCAAGCCTACGAAAGTATCAAAAAAGAATACAATGCAAAATTAGGAAAAGACAAGTATAATTTAGCCATCGCTCAAGCTAAATACACAAACTTAGAACCTGGATTCACGAAATTGATCAACACTTTTGGCGATACGAAACTTTCCGAAACGATCATGAAAAATTACAAAACCGATGATATGCAAGTTCTGCAAACGCTTTGGGTTTTTAATGAAATGACTGTTAAGGATTGGGAAGGAAAAACCATGAAAGAAGTGGCAGATCGTTATTTGGGTGTAGCAAAAGCCCAAGTAGAGCGTTATCAATCTTCGGTAAATGCACATTACAACATCAATCTAGATCCACGTGCAGAACTTAAAGTTGATAATTACGAAGATAATACTCAACGTATTTATGGAAATAATGATTCGAACGGACCAGAATCTTCTCATGGTACACACGTAGCTGGTATAATCGCTGCAGTTCGTGGTAACGGAAAAGGAACAGAAGGTACTGCGGGTGGAAATCATGTGAAAATAATGTCTGTACGCATGGTACCAAATGGTGATGAACGCGACAAAGATGTAGCCAATGCTATTCGTTATGCAGTAGATAATGGTGCGAAAATCTTGAATATGTCTTTCGGGAAATCGTATTCACCTGATAAAAAGTTGGTTTGGGATGCCTTCAAATACGCTTCTGATAAAAATGTCTTAATCGTAAAAGCAGCCGGAAATAGCAACGAAGATATCGATACACATATCCATTATCCTACTAATTTCAATGAGCAAGGAGCGGTGAGTAAATCTGTTCTTACTGTAGGAGCAAGTACGCGAGTAAGTGAAAATCTGAAAGCTCGTTTCTCTAATTATGGAATTAAATCGGTGGACGTTTTTGGACCAGGTGCAGAAATTTATGCTCCTTATCCAGGTGTTACAGAATATCGATTCTTGAACGGTACGTCTATGGCGTCACCTGCAGTAGCAGGAGTTGCTGCCTTGGTTTGGTCGCACTACCCTAAACTAACTGCACAAGATATTCGTACAATTTTGATGGAAACTGTCAATAAAAACGATCAATTGAAAGATATTTCTGTGTCAGGTGGAGTAGTTGACTCTTACAATGCTGTTCAGCGTGCCGAAGAAATTTATAAACAACGCAGATTGAAATAAACTTTCTTAATTTCTATCTTTCACGAAAATTTTAGCTAAACTCTCAGCACCAACATTGTGTTGAGAGTTTTTTTGTTAAATACTTTAGACCTAGAATAAAAGATTTCTAATGAACATAAAGCAACATCACGAAATAGTGCATTTCTTGAGCAATAGTTTGTTCGGCAACCAGTTTCGTATTTGCTGAAAATCTAAAATTATTATCTACTATAGGTATCGTAAAAGACCGAATGCTTACTAGTTTTTGCAATGCAGAAAAAGAAGTAAAGCGATTTATTCTTTAAAAATGTTTTATACCGTTTCAAACTCTTTTGATTGTAATAAATGTTCTATACAATATTCGACAAGAGCAGTAATCGTTAAAAAAGGATTTACACCGATGCTCCCCGGAATCAGAGAACCATCTAAAACGAAGAGATTCTTATGTAAATTAAGTTTTCCGTATGGGTTGGTTGCCTTTTCGAGAACAATACCACCCAATGGATGATAACAAATATCGTGACCAAAACCATTATGAAACAAAAAGTGAGCACGTGTACCGCCATTGGTACGATTCATTTTCTTGATGAAATGCCGAGCGTTTTCCTTCATTTTCTTTGTGTGTGAAAGATCCCATTTCAAGTCTAATTTATCTTCGGTAGGATGATAAGTTACTTCGCCATATTTGTCTAGTTTATTAATAATTAGATATAAGCTTGTAGCTACGTTCATCCCCATTGGTAAGGGTGCAATTTCGGCAAAGAATGGATATTTAGGGTCGTCCCAGTTGTCTATTCCGCCCACAGGAATAGTGGAGTGCAGATAGCCATTGCCACCAGAAAATGCTTTTACCCAATTTCTGCCGGTCATGAAATTTCCATTATTGCCCCACATTTTACCAATATGTTCATCTAACGGAAGTTGATTTTTGGCCTGAGAGCGTAGTAACAATTCTAAACTCCCCATGGTGCCTGCTGCTAAGATTAATTTCTGACAACGCATTTCTTTCACCTGTACAATTTCACCAGAAGTGTTGATTTGGTCTACCGAAAGTGTATACGAATGATCAGAATTCAAAGCAATACTCTTTACTTGATGTAAATCCAAAATCTCTAGATTTCCGGTAGCATCTGCTTTTTTTAGATAAGTTTTATCTAATGAATATTTACCATGATTGTTCCCGTAAATCACTTCTCCTGCCAAAGCAGAACGAGGCACTTTGTTTTCATACTCTGCCTCCATATACTTAAAATTGTACACATTTGGTACACGTATAGTTTTGTAACCAGCTTTCTGAGCTTCTTTTTCACCTACTTTATTAAATTTATAATATGAGCAGGATTGCAAGAATTCTTCATCTGCCACATTGACCTTTAGTTCTTGTTGTGCTAATGGAAAATACTTGTTGTAAAAAAGATCAACGTCAAGAGTTGGAAATATTTCTTTGAAATAGTTTTTTTTCGGTAATACAGCCATTCCGCCATTTACTAGAGATCCACCGCCTACACCACGTCCTACCCAAATTTTGATGTTTTTATAGTCCAATCGATCGAGTGTACCTGTGAATGGTTTCAGTGGAAATATATTGAAAAATGGTGCAATGGTTTTTTTCCGTAGCCATGCAGCACTTTTACCAGGATGTGTCATAGGTGAGAATTTTTCACCCGATTTTTCCCAGTTGAGTCCCATTTCTAATAGGCAGACTTTTTTCCCAGCTTCGCAAAGTCGCAAGGCAGCAACGGCACCTCCATAGCCAGATCCTATTATAATAATTGGTTTTTCTATCGGTTCTTTTTTTGGTTTTGTTTTACTAAATAATGACATAGGCTTATATAAAAATAATCCACCCAAACCTAATGAAGTTTTTCTGATGAAACTTTTTCTATTCATTTGTTGATTTTCGGTTATTCGTTTAGTATCGTCATATTGACTAAATTACTCGTTTTTTTTTGGAATAATGCCAAAATCATACCTAAAGTAGAGGAGGGATTATCTGTTTTATCGGTAGAAATTTATAAACATTGATTACAAGAAAACGTATAAATTCTCATTTCTTCAAGATTGTTTTAGGTGAAAAATACAAAAAAAAAACAGGTTGTTTTTTCCTGTTTTTCTTGTATAATGTTTTATGAGGATAGTTTTAGTCTTGTTTTTTATTTAGGTCGTTTATTCTTTTCTCCCAAAATAAAGCATTATTAATTCCGATCGCTTTCGGGTCGAAATCAGGCTTTTTGATACCCTTTTTTCTTTTCTTGTAATAATCATTCCATACTTTTATACCGACATTACTCAGTAATAAAATTGCAATCACGTTTACCCAAGCCATCGTGCCGACACCGATATCGCCAATAGCCCATGCTGTTTCGGCAGTTTTTACGGTTCCGTAATATGTGGCTAAAAGAAATCCTACGCGTAGAATCCAAATATAAATTTTCTTATTTTTCTTTTTTTGGAAAATATACGTAATGTTGGTTTCTGCATAATAATAATAGGCCATGATTGTTGTAAATGCAAAAAAGAAAAGAGCTGCGGCAACAAAGGTATTGCCAAAACTAGGAAAGTGTGATGAAACTGCGGCTTGTGTAAAGCCTGTATAATCAATGCCAGGAAGATTTTCTGTGATGTATTGGTTGGTTGTTTCGGGGTTATTCACGTTGTATTTTCCAGTAAATAGAATCATAAAAGCCGTCATGGTGCAGACAAATAAGGTGTCTACATAAACCGAGAAAGCTTGTACCAAGCCTTGTTCGGCCGGATGTCTAACTTCTGCTGCTGCTGCAACATGAGGAGCAGTTCCTTGGCCAGCTTCGTTCGAGTAAATTCCTCTTTTCACTCCCCAAGCAATTGCATAACCGAATACACCTCCGTATAATGGTTCGCTATTGAAAGCCGATCGTACAATAAGGGAGAGAGTCTCTGGTATTCTTTCATAATGATAAGCTACAATTATTATAGACATGATAATATAAGCTCCGGCCATAAAAGGGACTATCAACTCTGATGTTTTACCCAATCGTTTTACTCCCCCGATAATGATTATACCTAATAAAATAATTATAATTAAGCCAATGATATTGAATGGAATGCCTGCTATGTGGTAAATATCTACTTTAATTATATTGTTTATGGAAGAGTAAATACTATTGGATTGTATACCGGGCAACAGTAAGCCACAACTGATAATGGTTATGATAGCAAAAAGTACTGCATACCATTTTATACCCAAACCTTTTTCTATATAGTAGGCAGGACCTCCACGGTATTGGCCGTCTACTTCTTGCTTATAAACTTGCCCTAAAGTAGCTTCTACAAAAGCAGATGTACTTCCTATAAAAGCAATAATCCACATCCAAAATATGGCTCCAGGTCCGCCCATTGCTATGGCTGTAGCAACGCCAATAATATTCCCTGTGCCGACTCTTCCAGAGATGGCCAACGAAAAGGCTTGAAAGGGTGTAATACCTTCTTTGGAGTTTTGGCTACTAAAGAGTAGCCGTAACATATTCTTGATCTGTGTAATTTGTATGAATCTTAAGCGGATTGTGAAGTACAAACCTGCAAGTCCGCACAATGCAATAAGTGCTTGCGACCATACGAGATTGCTTATGGAATTAATGAGTTCGTCCATTCGAAAGTGTGTTAATTTTTTGTTATGCTAAAATGATAAAAAAAAACTAATATTTCTCATGTTATTGAAAAAACCTCTCGAAAAGAACGTTTTATTTCAAAACTGAATTGACTACAAAACAATGTAATCAATTCAGTATTTTAAGTTTAGCAAAGTTTAACAATAATTTTTTCTCTCCAGCATGATCAAATATAATAATAGCTTTTGCATCTTGCGGATCTCCTTGTATTTCTTTTACCAAACCTCGCCCAAATCGATCGTGCATCACTACATTGCCCACTTGTAAATTTAGGGCATTCGTACCCGAAGTTGGTGTTTTCACACTATCAATTGGTTTTAGGTTTGCAGGTTTTGTTATTGTATTTTTTTCTGTTGTAGGGCGAAGGCGGGCTTTGGTAGGGGATTTCTCTTTGCTTGGTAAATCACCAAAAAGAGAAGCATCTAGTCCACTGCGATTCATTGGTAAACCTACATTCAGATTTATCCATTGTAGGTGATTGTCATCTATCTCTTCTAAAAATCGTGAGGGTTCACTATCGATAATTTTTCCCCACCGAAATCGTGAAACTGAATAGGTGAGATAGGCATTTTTTTCTGCGCGTGTAAGTGCTACATAAAATAAGCGTCTTTCTTCTTCTAAATCTTGTCGGGTATTGAGATTCATCATCGATGGAAAGAGGTTTTCTTCTAGACCAGCTATGAAAACATGTGGGAATTCTAGCCCTTTAGCCAAGTGAACCGTCATCAAACTTACCTTTTCTGTGTCATCGTTATCTGTATCGGCGTCTGTCGCCAAAGCAATATTTTCTAAAAATCCGGCCAGAGAAGGGTCGCCATCTTCTAATTGTTTTTGTTCGTCTACATACCCCTGAATCGAGTTTAGTAATTCTTGCACGTTTTCTAAGCGAGAAATACCTTCGGGTGTGTCGTCTTCTTTTAGTGTACTCAAGAATTTTGTGCTTTTGGCCAATTCCATGGTAACTTCATAGACATCATGAGTTTGCAACATCAATTGGAAGCGCTTAATCATCACAGCAAAATCGTTCAGTTTATTAGCTGTTGCTGTATTGATACTTATATTTGGTGCGTAAAATTGGATGTTTTCTAATAATTGGAAAATATGAATATTGTATTGGTTAGCTGCTAACAAAAGTTTGTTAATCGTTGTTTGACCAATTCCTCTTGCTGGATAATTGATTACACGCAAAAGAGCTTCTTCATCATTCTGATTGATTAGCAAGCGCATATAGCTCACCATATCTTTTATCTCTTTACGTTGATAGAAAGATATTCCACCAAAAACACGATAGGGAATACCTTTTTTCCTCAAAGCCTCTTCTAATGCACGCGATTGGGCATTGGTTCTATATAGAATAGCAAAATCACTTAAAGGAAGTTGCTCCGACATTTGTGTTTCGAAGATTCGTGATGCAATATAACGAGCCTCATCCGCATCAGACAAAGCACGATATACAGTTATTTTATCACCTTCTTCATTGTCTGTCCAAACATTTTTCTTTAGTTGATCCTGGTTGTGTGCAATCAACTGATTGGCTGCTCCAACAATGATCTTTGTGGAGCGATAATTTTGTTCTAATGGGAATACTTTTGCGTCTGGATAATCTTTCTGAAATGATAAAATATTTCTAATATTTGCCCCGCGAAAAGCATAAATACTCTGTGCATCATCTCCAACTACACAAACATTTTCGTAGCGTGAGGCCAATGCTTTCACGATAAGGTATTGAGAGTGGTTGGTGTCTTGATACTCATCCACCATTATGTATCTAAAACGATCTTGGTATTTGGCTAACACCTCAGGGAAGCGAGTCAAAATCTCATTTGTACGTAGCAACAAGTCGTCAAAATCCATAGCACCAGATTTATAACAGCGATCGACATAGGCCTTGTAAATATCACCCATACGAGGTTTCATCGCTTCGGTATCGGCTTCTATTAGTTGTGGATTATTGAAATATGCGCGAACCGTAATCAAGTTGTTTTTGAATTGCGATATTCTATTCAATACTTGTTTAGGTTTATAAATATCTTTATCGAGTTGCAATTCGTTAATAACTTTGCTCATTACGCTTACTGCATCTTGCTGATCGTAAATCGTAAAGTTAGAAGGGTAACCCAATAGCGGAGCTTCTGTCCGAAGGATTCTGGCAAATACCGAGTGGAATGTTCCCATCCATAGATTTTTGGCTTCGGAGGCACCCACCACAGAAGAGATTCTTTCTTTCATTTCACGAGCCGCTTTATTGGTAAAAGTGAGCGACAATATATTAAACGGATCAACTCCTTTATTCATCAAATGAGCAATACGATAGGTGAGTACGCGAGTTTTTCCGGATCCCGCACCAGCGATAATCATTACTGGGCCTTCTGTAGCTTCTACAGCCAAACGTTGTGGCTCGTTGAGTTGTTCTAGATAATTTTCCATCTTTGCAAAGATAAGCAATGTTGCTAGGTTTGTGAAAACTGTCGTATGCTTTTCGTTATTTTTCTAAAAAAGCGAACTAGCTTTATTAGAGAAATTTTATTTAACTTTACGCAAATTTAATCGATTGTGGAAGATTCAGTAAAATTAAAAAACTACGAAATTGTAAAACAGGTATTTACCAAGTTTTTAGAAGAAAATGGACATCGTAAAACTCCCGAGCGTTATGCAATTTTAGAGGAAATTTACTTTACCGATGATCATTTTGATATTGATATGTTATATATCATGATGAAAAATAAAAAATACCGCGTAAGTAGAGCAACTTTATACAATACAATCGAGCTTTTGATGGAAGCCAAATTAGTACGCAAACATCAGTTTGGTGACCAGCAAGCCCATTACGAGAAATCATATTTTGATAAAAATCACGACCATATTATTCTTACCGATACGGGCGAAGTTTTAGAGTTTTGTGATCCACGAATACAAACTATAAAAAAGACTATCGAAGAAATTTTCGACATTACAATTGAAAACCACTCCTTGTATTTTTACGGTAAAAAGAACAATTAATCCATGCGGATCTATTCACTATTTTTATGGTTTTTCCTTTTTTTGTCGGTCGGAAATGCTCTGGCACAAATCCCAAAAAATAAAGAAGGAAAAACTAAGCTAAAATTGATTGCTGCAGACAAACTAGAGCGAGATCCAGATCGTTTCAAAGGTAATCAAATACTCACCGGTAATGTGCAATTTGATCATAAAGGTACAATACTAACAGCTGATAGTGCGGTTTTTTATCAGAAAGAAAACTTTTTTGTAGCTTGGTCTCGCGTTCGAGTAGTAGAACAAGAAAAAACTATTTCAGCCGATTATATGGAGTACGATGGCAATACAACAATTGCCAAAGCCAAAGGAAATGCACGTTTTACAGATCCACAAAATACCATTACGGCCAACGAAATGGATTATAATCGCACGACAGAAATAGCCTATGCAAGAGGAGATGTGGTGATGATAAATCCCAATCAACGCGTAGAAACAAGTGCAATAGAGTATAATCGAAAAACTAGTATTGCTTTTTCTAATACTCTCACAAAAGTTACCGGAAACGATGGGTCGGTAATCGAGTCGAGTCATATTGTGTACAACACCAATACCAAGGCATCTGATTTTGGTTCAGATGTATACATAACCAATAAAGATTATTTGATTTTCTCTAAAAACATGTCGAATAATCAAACCACGGGCATAACGACTTTTAGAGATCAAAGTAAAATTACTAACAGAAAAAATCCTACCCAATATATTATTACGCGAAATGGTACCTTTAATAAAACTTCAGGTGAAGCATTTTTATATGATCGTTCTCAGGTTTTTAGCGAAGGAAAAATGTTGATTGGTGATACCATTTTTTACAATGAAAAATCTGGTTTTGGTTGGGCAAAAGGTGATATTTTGATGGATGATCCTCAGGAAAAAAGATTCATCAAAGGAGATTATGCCGAGGTCTACAAAGCACTCGACTCTGCTTTTGTTACCAAAAACGCTTATGCAGTGAAGGCGTTTGAAAAGGATTCTTTTTATGTACATGCCGATACGTTAGTTGCCGTAAGAAGAAAAGATTCGACGAGTTTGGTTAGAGCTTATCATCAAGCTAGGTTCTATAAGTCGAATATCAATGGAAAGGCAGATTCTTTGGTATATAATCAACAAAACGGATTGCTCGAATTGCTAAAAGATCCTATTGTTTGGAGTGGTGAAAATCAAATAACCGGTGATGTTATCTATGGTTACACCAATCCGAAAACCGAAAAAATAGATTCCTTGCATGTTGTAGGGGCAGCCTTTGCTATAGCAAAGGTAGATTCGCTAAAAGACAATGAATTCAACCAAGTAAAAGGAAGAAAAATATTGGCTTATTATCTCGACAACCAATTAGATTATGTAAGTGTAGAAGGCAATGCAATGGGACTTTCTTATATGGATGAAGAAGACCCGAAAACCAAAATAAAAGATCGAATAGGTATCAATCATTCTACCTGTGGGATGATAGAAGCCGATTTGGTAGGACGTGAATTGCATATAGTAGCTTGCAGAATTCAATCCAATGGAAAATTATATCCAGAAAAAGAATTTCCAGAGGAATTGCGTTATTTACAAGGATTCAATTGGCGTGGAGGTGAACGTATGTTGCATTGGCGAGATATTTTCTTATCCAAACCTACAACCACTAAATAAAAAAACACATGATGAAAAAAGGACTTTTATTTTGCTCTTTTCTTGCACTTGTAAGTTGCTATACGTATCAACTGATCGATCCTACACAAGAAGTTTTGGTAGAAGACACATCAAAAGTTACAGAAAATAGTGCTTCTGCAAATCGACAAAAAGCAATTGAAAATCGGAATAAAAAGGCACTAAAGATGAATCCTTATAGAGACGATAATAGCCAGGGGCAATCCATCGTTCAAATGGAAGCACGCAAAGAAGAACCCATTAATAACCAAAAACCGAAAGGAATTGCAGGAGACATAAAATTGTATCTAAAACCTTCTGGAACGTATCGTTTGTATGCAAATCAAACCGAATATACAGTCGTTGTCCAGAAATGGGACGGTGATAGTTTGACGGTCTATCCGAGAGGAAAAGAAAACCAAACCTTCAAACTTCATAAAAAAGATATTGATCAGAATCGTATGTACTCAAGAAATTTCAGTAAAAGAAAATCTGATATGCTTACCATCGCTGGCTATGCAGCAGGTTTAGCAACAGTTATTTTATTATTAAAATAATGAAAAATCTAAAAGAAAATTTTTATAAATACCAAGCACAAACAACTCGTTTTGCATCTGGTTTCGAAGTTGATTATGCCAAAGGTGCTTACATCTACGGTAAAGACGGTAAGGCATATTTAGACTTTGTTGCGGGCGTTTCGGTCAATACCCTAGGGCATTCTAATCGGAAAATTAATGACGCTATCAAACAACAAGTCGATCGGTATATGCATGTAGCGGTATATGGAGAGTATGCACAAGAGCAACCTGTAGAATTATGCAAACGTTTGGTAGATAATACCCCCGAAGGCTTAGAGCAAGTATATTTGGTAAACTCAGGTACCGAAGCGGTAGAAGCTTCACTGAAATTGGCAAAACGTTTTACTGGACGTCAGCAAATAGTATCCTTCCGTAATGCATACCACGGTAATACACATGGTTCGTTGAGTGTTTCTGGAGACGAACGTAAAAAAGCTGCATTCAGACCTTTATTACCCGAAGTGTATTTTATAGAGTTTAATCGGGAGGAAGATTTGCAGTACATCACAACAAAAACTGCCGGTGTGATTGTCGAAACAATACGTGGCGCTTCTGGATTTCGTTTACCTGAAAATGATTATTTGATAAAATTGAAAAATAGATGCGATGAAGTAGGTGCTTTGTTGATCTTTGATGAAATTCAACCTGGATTTGGGAGAACAGGTAAACTCTTCGCCTTCGAACATTATGGTGTGACGCCACATATTGTTGCAATGGGGAAAGGTATGGCAAATGGCTTACCGATTGGTGCATTTATGAGTTCTCACAAGATTATGAGTACGTTAAAGGAAAATCCTCAGTTAGGACACATAACGACTTTTGGCGGAAATCCGGTAATTGCTGCTGCCGCAAATGCTCTACTCGATGAGTTACTCACGACTTCTATAATGCAAGATATTGATCAAAAAGAAAATTTGTTTAGAGAAATGCTTCAGCACCCAAAAATCAAAACGATACATGGACGTGGACTTATGTTGGCACCCGAACTTAGTTCACCCGAATATGCACTGCGGGTAGCAGAAGAGTGTATGAATAGAGGTTTAATATTGTTTTGGCTCATGTACAGCATAGAAAATCTACGAATTACTCCACCACTCAATATAACCAATGACGAAATAGAAAAAGGTTGTAGAATTCTGCTCTCGGTTTTGGATGAGCTAGACGATTAATTATTATTCAAATTTCGTCTTCATTCCTATACTTTAAAGATAAAAAGCGTTCTGAAATTATATCAGAACGCTTTTTGTTAATATTTTTTTACGCTCAAAAACAAACTCGAAACAGTGCATAAATAAAAAAAGTATTGTCTAATTTTCTACTCTTTCTACTTTACCCGTTTCATTGTTTAAAATGAATTTTCGGTACTTTTTAATGTTCATTTTGTAATCTTTCTTCGTCGGACGATAAATTATGCGTAATGTAGTGTCGTTCGTGAAATAAGCCGTAGCCCAGTTCCAGAAAATTAAGAATTTATTGCGCACACTCAAAATCAACATCAAGTGTAAAAACATCCAAACAAACCATGCAATCCTACCTTGGAAAGAAAGTTTTGGCAAATCTACTACGGCTTTGTTTTTCCCTACCGTAGCCATCGAACCCGGATCTTTATATTCAAAAAGTTCCATTTGATCGGGCGTAACACCTTTTGCGAATCGATCGAAATTTCTAGCCAAATTAAGAGCTTGATTTATTGCTACATTAGCTAATTGAGGATGTCCATTTGGGTATTTTGGTGTTTCCATGTAAGCAATATCTCCAATGGCAAATATGTTTTTTTCACCCAAAACACGATTCAAACGGTCGACCGGAATTCTATTTCCGCGTTGCATTTTCTCTTGTTCAATGATTCCGCTAGGTGCATTTCCTGTTACTCCCGCAGCCCATATTAGATTTCGGGTTTTTATTTTTCGTCCATCGGTAAGCTCAATTACATGACCGTCATAATCGGTAACGCGTGCATTAGTCCAAACATTTACACCCATGCTCTCTAAGAACTCTTGCGATTTTTGTTGTGATTCTTTCGACATCGGACCTAAAAGCGTTGGACTACCTTCTAACAAATAAACTTGTAACTTAGAAAAATCCATATCTGGATAATCTTTTGGTAGGATATGGGTTTTGAGTTCGATGATAGAACCCGATAATTCAACTCCCGTTGGTCCACCACCCACAACCACAATGTTTAAGATTTCTTCTAATTCATCTGGTGTAGATGAATATGCACTTTCGAAGTTGGTTAATAATCTGTTTTGAATGGTAATGGCTTCATAAGTAGATTTCATTGGGAAAGCGTTCTCTGCAATTTTTTCATTACCAAAGAAATTTGTTGTACAACCTGTTGCCACTACCAAATAATCGTACGAGAAATTACCAATTGTAGTTTCAACTTCATTTTTTTCACGGTTGATATTGAGTACTTTGGTTAAACGTACCGAAACATTTTTACTTTTCTGAAATATTTTTCGAAGTGGAAACGATATGCTCGAGGGTTCTATTCTTGCCGTTGCTACTTGATAGAACAAGGGTTGGAATTGATGAAAGTTGTACCGATCTATAAGTGTTACCGAATACTTTGGATGATTGTTGAGTTTCCTTGCTAAACGTAGACCAGCAAATCCAGCACCAATAATCACTATTTTTTTCTTTTCCATTTTACCCTTAAATTTTATTACAAAATTACTAATAATTTCCTTCTATAAAAACTATTTCAAAATCATAATTAATTTTATAAAATTTATGGATATATTGAAATTTTGCATGAAGTTTGTTGGTTTTTAATGGTAAATACAATATTTAATTAATTAATATGTCTAAATTATTTACGTCTATTAAAATAAACGCTCAACTCACCCTCAAAAACCGTATAGTAGTTTCACCTATGTGTCAATATTCGGCTGTTGATGGTTTTGCAACTCCTTGGCATTTAGTGCATTTGGGGAGTAGAGCAGTAGGTGGAGCAGCTGCAATTATCCAAGAAGCGACGGCAATTACACCCGAAGGTAGAATTTCTTATGCCGACTTAGGCTTGTGGTCGGATGCACAAGTAGAAAATTTAAAAGGAATTACTTCTTTTATCAAAAAACACGATGCTATTGCTGGTATTCAGTTAGCACATGCAGGTAGAAAAGCAAGTTCAGAATTACCATGGAAAGATGTAAAACAACTAACACCAAACGATAAAAATGGTTGGCAAACAGTAGCGCCTTCAGGAGTTCCTTTTTATAAAAATGACTACCCTCCGGTCGAATTATCTACCCCTCAAATAAAAGAGTTGGTGCAATATTTTACAGATGCAGCTAGACGTGCTGTAGAAGCTGGGTACGAAATTATAGAAATTCATGCAGCACATGGGTATTTGATTCATCAATTCTTGTCACCATTAGTTAATTTCCGCTCCGATGAATATGGCGGTAGTTTCGAAAATAGGATTCGATTTTTGTTAGAGATTTTAGAAGCTGTTAAAAAAGAATTGAGTACACAATCTCTATGGGTTCGTATATCGGCAACCGATTGGGCAGAAGGAGGTTGGGACTTGCATCAATCGATAGAGTTGGCGAAAATTTTACCAGAATATGGAGTCGAGGTTATTGATGTCTCTAGTGGAGGTGCAGTTCACGAACAAAAAATAAAAGTTGAGAAAAATTATCAAGTTCCTTTTGCAGAAGCAATAAAAAAATCGACTTCAATTCTAACGGCATGTGTCGGTTTGATAGATGAAGCAGAACAAGCAGAAGACATATTACAAGAAAATAAAGCAGATATTGTGATGATGGGTAGAGAGCTTTTGCGTAATCCGTATTTCCCGATACAAGCTGCCGATATTTTGGGTGCAACGGTCGATTGGCCTAAACAATATCTACGTGCGAAAAATCAGAAATAAAGAAAAAAGAATCATCTAAGAAAAATTATTTTTTTCAGGTAACTAATCTATTTTATGTTCTTTGGTTGGATATTTTGTTAGATTCTTACTACTAAAATAGATTCTTTTGTTGGTTTGAATATTAACTTATTGGATACTAGTATACTGTACTACATTCAATTAATATATAATGATTTAACTTTTGGTTAAGAAAATAAATCTATGTATAAAAGCATATTGGCCCTAGCAATTGGAGCACTCGGTATTGGGATGACCGAATTTACCATGATGGGGGTACTCGAAGATTTGGCAAAAGATTTACAAATTAGCATTCCCGAAGCAGGTCATTTTATTTCTATTTATGCTTTGGGAGTATTTGTAGGCGCACCAATTCTAGTAATGTTGACAAGTAAAAAATCTCCTAAAGATATTTTAGTGTTTTTTATGATTCTTTTTACTCTATTCAACATTGCCTTTGCTCTAGCGCCCAATTACTCAACACTGTTAATAGCTCGTTTTCTCACCGGCTTACCCCATGGAGCCTATTTCGGTGTAGGAACAGTTGTAGCAACATTTCTTGCTCCTAAAGGGAAAGAAGCAACTTATATCTCTTATATGTTTGCAGGTCTGACGTTGGCCAATTTATTTGGCGTGCCGATTGGCACATTCATAGGGCAGAATTTATCATGGAGAGTATCATTTCTACTAATTGCATCAATTGGCTTATTATCCATTCTTGCTATTGTAGCTTGGGTTCCCAAAATACAACCTAATACAGAAGTATCATTAAACAAACAATTGCAATTTTTTAGAACTTGGAAAGCTTGGATTTTGATAGCGATGATTTCTATTGGTACAGCAGGTTTATTTGCATGGATAAGTTATATTTCTCCGCTGGTGACCAATGTAGGGAATTTATCAATTACTCAAGTTCCGATAATTATGGTTTTGGTAGGATTGGGAATGTTTGTAGGTAATTTAATTGGTGGTCGTTTGGCCGATAAATACTCTCCAAATAAAGCTACTATTATGAGCTTTGTTGCAATGTGTATAATTCTCATTATTAATTTTTTCTTTGTTAAAATTCCTTTTTTAAACTATTTTCTAGCTTTTTTCACCGGTTTAATAGCCTTTACGATAGGCTCACCAATACAAATGATGCTTATCGATAATGCTAGAGAATCAGAGACTTTGGCCGCTTCAGCTGGTCAAGCAAGTTTTAATTTAGGAAATGCTTTAGGTGCTTATTTAGGAGGTTTACCCATCATTTGGGGATATGGTTTTTCATCTCCTCTGATTGTTGGTGCAATAATGGCTATTACAGGAGCATTAATTGCTACCTTATTTCTAATTTTAAATAAAAAATTATCATGATAAAAAAACATCTAGGAAATACCGATTTACAAACTGCACCAATTATCTTCGGTGGAAATGTCTTTGGTTGGACACTCGACAAAGAAGAATCTTTTACAATATTAGATGAATTTGTCGATCGTGGTTTTAATATGATTGATACTGCAAATAACTATTCGTACTGGGTCGAAGGAAATGTCGGTACAGAATCCGAACATATTATTGGCGAATGGCTAAAAACTCGTGCTAATCGCGATCAAGTGATTATTGCAACCAAAGTAGGTGGACGAAATTTCATCCAAAAACATCCCAATACCCAAAAAGAACATATTTTAAAAGAAGTAGAAGAATCCCTAAAACGGCTCAACACCGATTATATAGATTTGTATCAAACACATTACGATGACGAGTCTACACCAGTCGAGGAGACACTTTCTGCTTATGATAAATTGATAAAAGAAGGTAAGGTTCGCTACATTGGCGCATCGAACATAACTGCAATCCGACTCAAAGAAAGTTTAGATAAAGCAGAAAAATATAACCTCCCAAAGTATGCAACTTTGCAACCAGAATATAATTTATTCGATCGTCAGAAATTCGAAGAATTTTTAGAACCAATGTGTGATAAATTGCAGTTGGGAGTAATACCGTATTACTCTTTGGCAAGTGGTTTCTTGAGTGGTAAATACCGATCAATAGACGATTTAGGCAAAAGTGTTCGTGGTAAAGATATCGAGAAATATCTCACTCCAAGAGGATTTTCTATTCTAGAAGGATTGGATGTTTTGGCTCAAAAGTACCAAGTTTCGCTTTCGGCTGTTGCGTTGCATTGGCTGATGAATCAGAAAACAATTATTGCCCCGATTGCTTCGGCAACTAAAAGTACGCACATTAGTAGTTTTGTAGAAGCTGCAGAATTGCAAATGAGTACAGAAGACCTTAAATGGTTAACCGATATAAGTAGACCGAATTAGCAATGTTTGGTAGAATGAATTATAAATTTCATAGGAGACAATTCTTTTCAATTCTACAATTTATACTAAAAAAAACAGCACTTTCGATCTGAAAGTGCTGTTGATAAAACTATTAAATGGATATAAATCTGATTAAGGATTTATTTTTTTATTACTTTTTTAGTTTCATTTCCGAAATGGAAAATATACGTTCCTTTCGGTAAGGTATTCATCCGCACAGTATTTTTACCAAGCTGTAATTTTTGTGCCATTACTTCTTGTCCAAGAATCGAATAAATTTTCAGTTCGGCAACTTCTTTGGCATCTATAAATATTGCTTCCGATGTTGGGTTTGGATACAGGATAAATTGTGATTTTTCTACTGAGTTTAGACCTAGTTTATTGATCGTAAAATCGATAAAATGCTCTGTTACCAATCCGTTCGATTCGAAATCTAAGCGAATTTTTATTTCTCCTGTAGCTTCTATTGGGGTTTTCTGTGTATTGCTTTTTTCTTTGTCTGCATTAAGCGATACGCTAAGAATTCCTTCATCAGAAAGCTCAATCGTTGCAAGATCATCATCTTGTAGGATGTCCATATTGATGACAATTGCCGCATCTAGGTTGTCCTCGTCACTAACCAATTCATTAAGATTAATAATTAAATTGTCTTCTACAGTGTAATTATTTTCCAAGCCTTCTACTTTAGGTGCTTCAGTATCTGGGAAAACGGTTACAGCAGGGAACCAGTAGTAATCATTCATTTGGATTGTTTTCACTAATTCACCATTCGAACTATATCGATGAACCCAATTTTTTTGGTAATGAGCACCATAGCCGCTTTCGGTAGTGGTAATGATGATTTCATCTGTTTTGGGGTGCACACGTACTCCAGCTCCGTAAGGTATTTGTTTATAAGTTTCATCTTGCCCAGGAATTATAATAAAATCAGGATCAAAAGTATGTGTTGATGCATCAAATTTCACTAAATTAGGACTAACCGACCAGCCCTTACCAGGGAAGAAGTATAGATTGTTTTCTTTTGCACTTGCTGTGAAGCTTCCTGCATTCCAAGCTCCCCAAGAATTCGGGATAGAAATATTTTCTGGTAAATCGATTGTAGAAGTTTCTAAACTAAATTGGTCGATAGCTACTAAACTATTGTCCAATGCTCCCCAAACTTTACCATCTTGGGCCTGAACAACCGAATGGAAGTTACCTTCTATCGTTTGCACTAAAGTATGAGTAATAGGATCGATTACCAAAATTCCCGTATTTTGTTTTACAGCAAAGACATATTTTTTGGTACGGATAAGATTTCCTACTTGCCCAGAATATGTGCTTCCACCTCCTGTTCCTTCGATAATTTCGCCAACTTTCATGTTTTCGATGTCGAATAAGAAAACACCATTAGAGCTTGCGATATAAGCTGTTTTGGGATTAACACCTAAAAACGAACGACCATCACCACCGCCAATATCATCAAAACTTGCAATTTTTTCCATTGTTTTGGCATCTGCTACAACCAATCTACCGCCTGGTGTATAATTGGTATCCCCAGCATCAGCAGCTTGTTTAGAGACAAAGTAAAATTTGTCACCATAGATTGTCCCGAATTGTGTTGTTGCACCAAAAGCTTCGTTATTATTTCTATCGCTATATACTCGGTAATGTACTTGATCATTTTCATCGATAAAATTCACCGATCCATTGGTGTGTCCAAACCATTCTTCATTAACAATGAAGTAGCCTTTGGTAAAATCTATTGGTTCTTCTGCGTTTGGTTCTGCAGCAGTAAATTTATCTGCCATAGGAAAACTTTGGAATTCAACAGAGAATGACCATCCATCCCATGAACCATCTTCTAATTTTCTGCTACTTGCTCCAAGTCCAGAGAATGCAAAGTCTTCATCAGCTGAATCTTTTACCCAATATGACCAGAATCCTTTTGAAAACCAGCCAGAATACCAGCGATCGTTTGGATCGAAAGCAGTCCAATCATCGAAATCATAATCATTGGTCAACACTTTTCCGTCGATTGGATAGTAAGGATATGTGGTGTTGTTGTTTTTTACTAAAGCGCGTGTTCCTGCATTATCCCAATCGTATCCAAAACCTCCGATTGCTGTTCCGTATTGCGTGCCTTCGTAGGCGAGAACATAGAAACGTGGATCTACTTTAGCGATTTCTAAAATCATGTCTATCCCAAATTTTTCACCATCAAAACGGTAACCCCAAACCATCGCTTCAGGATTTTTGTTATCGTTCCATTGTACAACCATGGCGGCTTTTTTACTTCCTTCGCCTATCCAGTATTGGATATCATCAAAGGTAAAAGAAGGATCGCCCGCTTTTTGTAATACTTCAGGCTTCTTCAGGTCATTGCGCAAGATGCCTTGCACTTTTACTTGTGCTTGTAATCCTACCGAAATAGTAAGAAACAAGACTACTAAGAGATAGAGTTTTCTCATGAGAATTATTTAATTAATTATGAATTATTTTTTTAATTGAGATGTAAATCATAAGCGCCTATAATTTCGGTAGAAACTTCACCCAGCCAACCTGCTTCTTGATTGATGCCTGTGTAAACTTTGATGAAATCTATCCCAGGTAAATGCACATAATTTCCGTTTTTGTCCACCGCCCAAGAGATGTCGATATTAGAAGCTTCGTCGTTATTAGGTGCATTATCTGCGTAACCATATGCATAAGAGCGGCCAACCCAATAATTTCCTACACCGCTCTGATCGTAGAAGTTATCTGGTAATCGAGTGCCCGAAAAAGTAATTGATTTGGCTGGAATCCATAAGGGATAATAGGCTTGTGTGTTGAAAATATTTTGAGTTTTATATCCAGTATTTCCTTGATTATCTTCCCATCTTATATATCGAATATCCATATCCCAACCATTTGGTCCCGGAGTTGGTGTGTGATTGGCTTCGGGTTTATAATAGGTTATCGAATAATTTTTTATGGTAGATGGATTATGGTATTCGCTGCCAGCAATTTCATACCATTCGTCCTCATCTGGTTTACCGTTTTTGTTTTTATCATAAGCAACCATGATAATACCTGGTTCACAAGAGCCTGCACGAGCTTCCTCTGCAGCATCGCCCCAAAATGCATTTCCTAGGATTTTGAAATCTCGCACGTTGGGTTTATTCATTATTGTATGATCAAACCCAAAAACCACATAACCTCCAAAACCGCCCAAAGTAAGTAGAGAGGTTTGTGAGCCAACAATTGCTTTAGAGGCTTTTTCGATCATTTTTTCTTTCGTATCTCCTGTTTCATAAGCAGGATATACATTGGTAAATTGTCCTACGGCAGGTGCATAGTCATATACTTTTGCAATGTATTTGCTATACGGTTTGCTTTCTTGTTGTACGATAATATTGGTGGAAAGGACTTTAGAGGTTTGTGGAGTTTTTATTTCTAAATCTACTTTATACTTTCCTACTTTATCGCTGATAAACGCTAACTGTTTGGTGTTTGCAAGAACAGAATCGTTCATGCGCCATGTGAAAATGGTGTTTTCGGTAGCTTTTCCGATTGGTTCTATGTCGATAATCGTCAAACGATTACCGGTATAAGAATCTTTGAGTTGTAATATTTCTAGATTTTCTATATTCGAATCATCCGATGAGCAACTTTGTAGTTGTAGCAGGATAATTGGTAAAAATGTATATAAAAGGTATTTCTTATTCATAGTTGTTATTTATATAAAAAGACAAAGTGTGCAGGGATATTTCCGGCAGCAACTTTCCATTTGAATTTTCCGTTTTTATCAAAAGCATAAACATATCCTGTCGATACATAATCACCTGCGTCGGTGAGGTAAATATCTTTTGTTGTCGGATTTACAGCAATCCCATAAGGTGTTTTTATTTTATCGATTATTGGATCTTTGATTAAGTATTGATTGACAATTTCTTCTGTTTTGGTATTGATTACTCCATATGATCTGGTCCATTTGTAGGTATTGTAATTAAATTCATTGGCGTAGTAATACAGAAAATCATCTACAATGGTAAAATTGGTAACCGGGATATTGAAGTTTTTTTTGATCTGATGGGTTTTAGAATCCAACACAAATAAATTCGATGGAATATTATAATAATCTCCGCGCGAAGAAACATACAAATCATTTTCTTGATCTTTTTTGATATGATGCAGATTAATTGCTACATCGATTTTTTTCTCCTCTTTAAAACTCGCCAAATCAACAACCGAAACAGTTTTGTCGTAATTTGGCACACGGTATCCACCCGAATTGGCTACAAACAATTTATTACCAACCACGACCAATTCGTCTGGTTGGTAGCCAACTGTTACTTCTCGTGTAATGGCCAACGATGCTGTGTCAATTTCTACAACTTTACCGATGGGTGCATTTTCACTAATTTCCACTGGTCCGGCATACGAACTTGCATAAGCTTTTCCTTTGTCGAAAGTGATGTAACGTACATTGTTTACAGGAATAGAACCGATATGTTTTGCCGTTTTTGCATCCATCACTTCTATGTAGTTTGATACATTGATAACGGCATACAATCGATTACCGTAAATTTTTATGTCATTTCCTACATCGCCCAATTCTTTTACGATTGTCGGGTTGGCAGTTGCGTAAATATTACGTTGGTATTGTCCTTTTTCATAATCCAAAAAATCAATTGAGGCTCGATTGGTTCCCATGTTTCCCTCGTTTAGCAGATAAAACCCTTTAATATTAGTGTTTTCGGGTTGAATTCCTGTTGTCTCTATTTCTACCTGATCAATAGAATCGTCTTGCGAACAAGAAGAAAAGCCGAGGATAATAACAGAAAAAAGTATACTTATTTTTCTCATAACTCTAGTTGTATTGTAAATCGAACATTGGTGCCTGGCATTGGGTAATATATAACCACTTCGTATTGTTGATTGAGTAAATTTTGTACCTCGACCATTAACCGTAGTTGATAATTGTTTATTTTAAAATCTTTCTGGACTGATATATCATGTGTAAACCAGGGGTTTACTTCATTAATCTTGATATTGTTGCGTAGCGAGTTATATCGTTTTCCGACATAGATAAAACTATAATTCAAACGCCAATTTTGGTAAGCGGAACTAACTACTGCAGAGCCAGAATGTTTGGGTGTGTATGGAATCTGATCCTTGTACAAGGCACTTGGGTACGAATTGCCATTGAGGTCGGTCTCATATGTATAATCTTGCGCTTTCTGAAAAGTGTATGTAAGTAAAGTAGAAACATCTACAGCACGGAACCTGAAGTCGGTTTTTACATTAGCGTCTAAACCTTTAATTCTCACCTCTCCTAAATTAACCATCATCCAACGGAAATTGTTGTTGCCAGGCATTGCTACTATTTTATCTTTCACCTCATTGTAATAAACGTCTAGTTTGGTCGATAGGTTTTTCATCCAACCAGAACTTGTTGATAAGTTGTAAGCCAATCCTAGATTGTATTGCGTAGTATATTCGGGTTTGAGAAGTGTATAGCCGATTTCGGTATAATACAAATCGTTGAAGGTTGGCATCCTGAATATTTTTTTATAAAAAGCTCTCAAATGAAAGTCTTTATCTAGAAATGGTTGATAACTAAGAAATAAAGCAGGTGTCCAAATGTTTTTATCCGGTGCGGCAGCATTTTTTTTCACGCTCTCTTGAACAAAAGTCCCCAATAAACTTGCTTGTGCTTTGAGGTGCTTGTTTTGATAGGCTGTTGCCAAAGCAAATAAATTAGAATATCGGGTAGGATAGGAGAAGTCACGCAAATTGGCCGATAAAGTGTTGTACTGAAAATCGTAGGCAAAACTTATATCCCATTGTGGGTTTATTCGGTATAAATTACTCGTTGATGCATATATTTCTCGTTGCACATAGGTGTTGTCTAGCATCAATCGTGTAGTATCTCGCGTTACATAATGGGTGTAATCGTAAGCGAACTTTCCACGAAAATGAGTCTCAAATCCTGTCCATTTCTTTTGGAAGTTCCCTTGTATATAATGGTTTCGATCGGTAAGGGTTGGACCTGTAAGAATTTCATCATGTCCTTTGACCACCGCTCCTGGGATTTCTCGATCAGAAAGATAATTATAGGATTTTAGATCCCACAAACCATTTTCTACTTTCCCGAAAACAGTTGCCTCTAGTCGTTTTGCTTCGATGCTTGCATCACGGCGTTTCCATTTTTCAGACCATAAAAGATTTCCTTGTTGATCGGTTCTACGATAACGAAAAGAATAAATTCCGTTCGATTTAATCAATTCGCTACTCAAAGCAGCTGATAGTGTAGGAGATATTTTATGTTCTATCCGAATTGATGGGTTTATCAATTGAATGCTTCCTAATTTATACCCTACTTTTAGGTTGGTTTTTTTATTAGCAATAAATGTTGGTTTTTTGGTGTTGAGGTAAATAGAGCCTGCAGATCCAAAATCTTTTGCCGATTGAAAGATTTGACTTTTTTGGCCATTGTATAAAGAAATCATTTCCATATCATCCAATGAAAATCGACCTAAATCTACGGTACCGTTTTGTGCATTCCCTAGTTGTATCCCATCGTAAAAAACACCAACATGTTGTGACCCCATGCTACGAATATTGACGGTTTTTAGCCCACCGATTCCACCATAATCTTTGATTTGTACCCCAGAAAAATAACGTAGTGCATCGGCAACATTATGACTATTAAGTTGTTGTAATTCTTCTCCTTTGAGAATTTGTGCTGGCGAAACTTCTTTGTATGGGTACGCTTGTATGTTGACATGTTTTAGCTGTACAACTGTATCGTTTTCTTGTGCAAAAAGCCAAGAAAAGAAGGGTAGGAAAGCCACTAAATATAGTATTTTTCTATAGAAATTTCTCATCTAGCTCCATAATGCGCTCACGAGAATAATATGAAGTAGTCGGGATAATATATACTATCCTAATCAAAATGTTCTTCACGCTTTAGTCCCCGAAAGCTATTAACTATTGTACTATTGTATTTGGTAGGTCTTCTGACTTACTCCATTTCTTAGTAATTCTTCCCATAGTATACTACAGTGAATATTGGCTCTAAGAAAAGTTTTTGTGGAGCTTACAGCAGCGGGTCTGTTCAGGATTTACACCTGATTCCCTGTTACCGAATATTTCTATTCGCACCAAATTTTTCTCAAATGTACAAAATTATTTTGTATACTTTTTTAGCGCAAAATACTAGATTTTTCACCGTTAACGTTATTTGTTAGTGCTATTGATTTGTAGCTGTCGAACAATATATAAGGTGAAAATCTTCTTATATTTATGCAATATGCAGTTGTTAGATAGTATAAAATCGAAATAGATTTCATTCTACCAAAATTACATCAGTAAGAAGTCTTTATTTTATTGTAGTTTTGCGTGTTGTAGATTATTTTTATTTGCAGACTCTACAATACAATTTGAGCATGAAAAAAACGGTATATTTTCAAGATTTAGGAAAAGATAGGGATTATCAAGAAGTTTGGGATCTTCAAGAAGCCTTATTAGCCGAAAGTGTTGGTGTCAAGCAATACAATCGAGCACAAGAAAAGGAAGGGAAAACAGAATTCAAAACCCCAAAAAATCACTTGTTATTTGTCGAACATCCGCATGTTTACACGTTAGGAAAAAGTGGACATATAGAAAATATGTTGGCCAATCAAGATCAATTACAACATATACATGCGACATTTGTAAGGACCAATCGAGGCGGTGATATTACCTATCATGGCCCAGAGCAATTGGTTGGCTATCCAATATTCGATTTGGATCAATTCAAACCAGATATACATTTGTATATGCGTAATTTAGAGCAAGTTATCATACAAACATTGGCGCATTATGGTTTACACGGAGAACGATCGAAAGGTGAGACAGGCGTTTGGTTGGATGTAGGAAAACCTTATGCAAGAAAAATTTGTGCAATGGGTGTGAAAGCTTCTCGATGGGTTACGATGCACGGTTTTGCTCTGAATGTGAACACCGATTTGCGTTATTTCGAATACATTATCCCGTGCGGAATAAAAGACAAAGCAGTGGCATCACTAGAACAAGAACTCAACCGAATACTGGATATGGAAGAGGTAAAAGAAGTTGTTCGAAATCAGTTCATTGAGGTGTTTGATATTGAATTAAAATAAAAGAAAAGAAGATTGTATTTTACAAATTGTCATTTTCTAGTTACATTTAGAAAGCTAAGCACAGAATATTTCATTTAGGGTTTGGTTTTTATCCTTATAATAAAAAGCACATGAGTAATCAAAAAACAATTTGGAGTCAATTCATACCATTGGTTTCTGTATTTTTCTTTTGGGGTTTTATTGCAGCAAGTAATGATATATTAATACCCGTTTTTAAAGAAGCATTTCAACTCACACAGGGGCAAAGTCAATTAGTATCTCTAGCTTTTTATATTGCCTATACAGTGGGTTCGCTAATCTATTTAGGGATTTCGGCACTCATGGGTAAAGATCTAATTAATCGATTAGGATACAAAAATAGTTTAGCCATCGGTTTATTCATCTCTGCTCTAGGAACCTTGCTTTTTATTCCAGCAGCCAATTTGCATTCTTATTCGCTAATGCTAAGTGGTTTATTCATTGTAGGATTAGGCTTTTCTTTGCAGCAAACTGTTGCCAATCCTTTAGCGATTGCTTTAGGTGACCCTCAAAGAGGATCTCAACGTTTAACCTTAGCAGGCGGAGTTAATAATTTTGGTACAACGATAGGACCTCTGATTGTTTCTTTTGCTATTTTTGGTTCGATAAACGAAAATTCTACCCACCATGTTGCGTTAGAAACAGTGAAAAATCCTTATCTGATTATTGGAGTTTTGTTTCTGGTTGTCGCAATTTTTCTTAAATTTTCTAAACTACCAGATAAGCCGCAAATTATTGAAGAAGATGATACAAAAAAATCCCATCAAGATCGAAAATCTGCTCTTTCTTATCCACAGCTTTGGTTAGGCATGATTGCAATTTTTCTTTATGTTGGGGTAGAAGTATCAACAGTTAGTAATTTACCAGAATATATACACAAAGATTTAGGTTTTAAAATACACGAAGTTGCACCATACGTTTCTCTTTATTGGGCCAGCATGATGATTGGGCGATGGTCAGGGGCTGTAGAAGCTTTCAGCCTGAAGAAATCGGTCGAAAAATATATAAAACTTATTGCTCCTTACTTAGCGTTTGCTGTATTCTTATTGGTGAACTATATTGGTAACCACGACCTACAACCCTTCTATATCTATGCTTTGATTATTCTTGTGCTAATTATTGCCGACTTACTTACCAAGGGAAATCCAGTTCGTATGCTGTTTATTTTCTCATGTTTTGGTGCATTAGCGATCATTACCGGGATGCTATCTACCGGCATGGTAAGTGTCTATGCATTTTCTAGTGTAGGGCTATTTTGTAGTACGCTTTGGCCGTGTATTTTCACGATTGCGATTGCGGGCTTAGGAAAAAACACCAGTCAAGGAAGTAGTTTATTAATCATGATGATTATGGGAGGTGGAATCATTAGTTACTTGCAAGGTTTATTGGCCGATGCGATAAGTATTCATTTCTCGTATATCGTTGGTGTAGTATGTTTTGGATATTTGATAGCTTATTCTATTCTAGGACAAAAAATATTAGCAAAACAAAATATTGTATTTGAAAACAAATAAGCAGTTTTTGAGCAGGATATATATTTATTTTTTATTGGTTGATTTAATATTTAAAATAGAAAATTACCGGTAAATTAATTAACAATAATTTTAGTATATACTTTCTATTATAATTTTTAGGTAAAAACTATAGTACTGATTTTTCAGAAAAATACGTTTAAAAAAAATCCACTTCAAGTGAAGTGGATTTTTTTTTGATTATAACTTACTATAATAGCTCATCAACGATAAAAAATTATTTTATCACACCTAATTCTTTTCCTACTTTAATGAAAGCAGCAATCGTATGATCTAGTTGATCTTTGGTATGAGCTGCCGATAGCTGAACACGAATTCTCGCTTTGTCTCTAGGTACAACTGGGTAAAAGAACCCGATAACATACACACCTTCTTCTAAAAGTTTGTCGGCCATAATTTGAGAAAGTTTTGCATCGTACAACATAACAGGAACAATTGCAGCATCACCCTCAGGGATATCGAAACCAGCTTCTACCATTTCTTTGCGGAAATATTCTGCATTCCACATTAGTTTATCGCGCAGAGTATTGTCTTTTTCTAGCATAGATAGAACTTCTAGTGCTGCACCTACAATACCTGGCGCAAGAGAATTTGAGAAAAGATACGGACGAGAACGTTGGCGCAAGAGCTCGATAATTTCTTTTTTTCCAGAAGTAAAACCACCCATTGCACCGCCTAAAGCTTTTCCAAGTGTAGAAGTAATAATGTCTACACGATCCATAACCTCGCAGTATTCATGTGTACCGCGACCAGTTTTTCCCAAGAAACCAGTAGCATGCGAATCATCTACCATAACCAACGCATTGTATTTCTCTGCCAAATCACACACTCCTTTTAGGTTGGCAACTATACCGTCCATAGAGAAAACACCATCTGTTACAATGATTTTGAAACGGTGATTTTTTGCTGAAGCTTCTTTTAGTTTTTCTTCTAAGTCACCCATATCATTGTTTTTATAACGATAGCGGGCAGCTTTGCTAAGGCGTACACCATCGATAATAGACGCATGGTTGAGTTCGTCAGAAAATATGGCGTCTTCATCCGTAAACAAAGGTTCGAAAACTCCTCCATTGGCATCAAAAGCTGCTGCATACAATATTGTATCTTCGGTCCCTAAATAATTTGCTATCTTTTGTTCTAGTTCTTTGTGTATATCTTGAGTTCCGCATATAAAACGAACAGAAGACATTCCGTAACCACGTTTATCCAGAATATCTTGAGCCGCTTTTATTACTTGCGGGTTGTCTGAAAGTCCTAGATAATTATTAGCACAAAAATTTAATAACTTTTTGCCATTCTCTAAAGTGATTTCTGCACTTTGCGAAGAGGCAATGATTCGTTCTTTTTTGAAAAGACCTTGCTCTTCTAATTCGTCTAATTGAGTTTGAAGATAATTCTGAAATTCTTTGCTATACATTTGTCTGTTTGTTTATACACAAATATAGAAAATAGTCCTAATAATTTACGTATTTTTGTAAAATAGCTGTTGATCATGATAGAATTGATATATCTTTTATACATAGCCCTACGTTTTGGTTTTTTAGCCAAACGATATAGAAAAAACATATTTTTGTGGGTTGTTTTATCAGGAATTTTTTATGTGATTTCGCTGATATTTATCGCCTTCAATATTCATTTATTCTCGATGTTTGATTTGATGCCAAAACTTACAGAGATGAATGAGAGTTACCAAATGTGGATTCCAGTTTTAGCAGGATTATTTGTTGCTTTTGGAGTTTATCGTATTGTGGAAAAAAACTTCAGAAAAGATAAGCAATTGGCCGAGGAAATAGAGCAAGCCAAACTACAGAAAAAAGAAGCGGTAAAGCGAAGAGATATACATTATTTTTTTCATACCGTAAATCCTACCAATGTACATCATATCCTACCATTAGCCAAAAGAGTTTGGTCGACAACCTATAAAATGATACTCTCTCAAGAGCAAATAGATTATATGCTTGCGATGATGTATGATGAAAATAAAATTTTATCGGAAGTGGATCAAGGTGATTGCTGGGAGATTCTTAAGGTAGACAACATTTCGGTAGGGTATTTGCATTATAAATTAGAAGATGATGGACGTGTTTTTTTGTCCAAAATCTACTTAGACTCAGCAAGTCAGCAACAAGGTTTAGGGAAAATAATGTTGGCACAAGTAGTAGAATTTGCCGAATCTAAAGCGGCTAGAGCAATATACCTGACTGTGAATAAGCACAACGAAAAAGCAATCTCTTTCTATGAAAGAAATGGTTTTGTGAGAGTGCAAGAAGCTGTTTTCGAAATCGGGAATGGTTATGTGATGGATGATTATATTTATCAGAAAAATCTATAATACTAGTTGTAAGCTAGTACCTACAGGTGGATGAACAATATTGTGCGAATTGGTAATGTATTCGATTATCCATAGGTTCTGTGCTTTGACGATTCTTCTTTCGGTTTTCCAAATTATCCAATCAAAATCAATACTGAAATTAACAAATCTACTTTTAGGGTGAGTAGCAATAGCTGAATAATCCATCGCTAATTCTTCCTCAATTTCAAATAAATCTTTCGGATTAGATTTGTGCTGTGTGTAATAATCAATCGCAATTAATTGCAGTAGAATAGAGGAGTTATAATATTTTTTGGTGAACGTATAAAGCGTTTCATAGACCTGGTTCAGGGTGTGTTTATAAGATAATCTTTCGGTAAAATAATTCCCTAATTTCATCAAATAATCGAATATAGAATCTGTTTCACTTATATAAGTCAAAGTTTCGATAGCACGTGGTTTATTCCAATAAATTTCCAGTGCATGTTCTAGTGCCGTAATATTGGCTAAATCCTTTTGGCTAAGAAAATTACTCTCGATGATTTGATAGGGTGGAGCAGGGTCGAATTTATACCCATAATTTTCATATTTCTGGCGAACAGGCGTACCCTTCAGAAACTTGAGAAAACCAAGCTGTAATTCGGGAGGATAAAGCTTGAAGGTAGACTCGAAACTGTATTTCAGATCTTGCAAATACTCCAAAGGTAAACCAACAATCAGGTCCAGATGCATTTCTATTTTATCCTTTAATTGTAGGATTACATTCGACGTTTTATCAAAATTCTGTTTGCGAGAAACTTCTCGATTACTGGCTTGATTTACGGTTTGGATGCCAATTTCAAATCGGAATAAATTCTTCGGTACATATTCATTGACAAATTTTATGATGTCTGGATGCACAATATCAGCAGTAATCTCGAACTGGAAAACGTTCCCCTCTCGGTAATTTTCTAAAATAAACTGAAATAATGAAATCGTAAAATCTCGTTTGATATTAAAGGTTCGATCGAGAAATTTGATGGTTTTTCCATGTTTCATCAAATACAAAAGATTCTCGTGTATGGTCTCTGTTGGTAAATATCTCATTTTGTTATCCAAACTTGCCAAACAAAACTCACACTTATACGGGCAACCTCTCGATGTTTCTATATAGCAAACTTTTTGCGCCAATTCTTTAGGATCATCATAAATATAAGGATTTCTCCCTTCTAAACGATTGATATCGAATGTGATGTTTTGTTTATTGAAAAATACTTCCTTGTTTTTTTTGTAGACCAAATTTGGCACCTTTTCTACTTCAGGATAGTGTTCGAGAAATTCTTCAAACGGAATTTCGCCTTCGCCTACGATGATAAAATCTACACAATCGAGTGCAATAATCTCATCATATTCGTAACTAACTTCTGGACCACCCAAAAGAATTTTCGTATCAGGTGAAAGACCTTTTATTAGTTTAGCAACTTCCAAGGTCTGCGTAATATTCCAAATATAACAACTAAAGCACACCACATCATAGCGCGAACATTCTTCTGCAACCGATTGAAAATTAGACTTTATGGTAAATTCTTTCCAGTCTATATTACCGCGTTCGTGGGTTAGGTCATAGAGTATCCGAATGGCTAGGTTAAGATGTATATACTTAGCATTCAGTGTTGTGAGAAGTACTTTTGGATGCATATTCGACAGTAAATAGTAGGCAAAAATACGTATTTATTTACCGATAAACGATTTCATTTTCATCCGATAACTGCGGCACCTACAGAAAAACGAGTCTTGGGTTTTCTTTTCGGTAACATTTTCTTTACTTTTATAGTAAAAGTTACGGGTTTGGTAGAATGCGTTTTTTCGGTCGAGAGCGTACTTATTTTCATCAAAACATCTAAACCTTTTATTACTTCTCCGAAAACTGTGTAATCATTGTCTAGCCTTGGTTGACCACCATTTACAAGATATTCTGTTCGCTGTGCTTGTGAATAACGAATCCCTTTTAATATTTCTAATTTATCCAACTCAGCAGCGTTTACTTTTTGCCCAACCACAAAATAGAGCTGACTAAAAAAAGAGCCTTTTTCGGGGTTGTCATCTCGCCCAGCACCCAAAGCACCTATTTTATGATAAGCTCTATGATGAAATTCAGGGGCTAGACGTTTGGGTTTTTCGGTGGGATAATCAGCCTCTCTTGCCAAAATTGCGTCATCGAGTTCACCACCTTGGACTACAAAATCTTTCACAATCCTATTAAAAATAGCTTTTCTATAGGTCCCTTTTTCTATTTCATGAAGAATTAAATCGCGATGATTCGGTGTGAAATCATATAAGATAACATCGAAATTACCATAATTCGTTTTAAATTTTAATTGATACGATTGTGCAAAAAGAGTAGAAGTGAAAAATGTGAAAATGTAAATAAAAAACCAATAAAATCGAAATTGAATAGGCATATTTTGGAGTAAATAAAAAAACAAAGATACTATTTTTACATCATGATTTTTCATTGTTTTTATGAAAATAGAAAAGCTTTAGAATGTTTCATTACAGGTAGAGTGGTAGAGAAAAAAGAAACAATCCAATAGTTTGAAAAGCAAATACAATGATTTTTTATTGATATAGGACATAAATAATAAAAAAATATTCACAAAAATAGTTTAGCACAATTATTCTACTATTTTTGTAATTATACCGATAGTTTATCAACTATAGCTATTTGGTAAGATAAAATATTACAAAAAGAATGAAAAATATAAATATACGCACAATAATTACCCTAGGTTTCGCTTTATTCGCTATGTTTTTTGGAGCAGGAAATTTAATTCTTCCTCCGTTTATTGGTTTAGAAACCGGCGATCAATGGCTGTACGGAATCATTGGTTTTGGTATAACAGGGATTATCGGACCATTTTTGGGTCTTCTTGCTGTTATTTTTTCGGGTGAATCTTTTTTTGATTTGGGCAAGAAAATTCATCCACTTTTTTCGGTCGTGATGGGGACGATAATTATGCTATGTATTGGCCCTATAATTGCGATTCCTAGAACTTCCTCTTTGACCTATGAGATTGGTATTCAGCCTTTTTTTCCGTACATTAACTCATATGTTGGAAGTTTTGTTTTCTTTGCAGTTGTAATTGCTTTATCCTTCTCTAAATCGAAAATTGTGGATATTATCGGAAATTTCTTAACTCCGGTACTGCTATTAATTTTGTTTTATTTACTCTATGTGGGAATTATCAATCCAGTTTCTACTGATTACGAGTCGCTTGTTTCTAAATCAGCAGCCTTTGGTTTTGGTTTTGTAGAAGGCTACCAGACATTAGATGTATTGGCTTCTGTAATTTTTGCAGGAATCATTATTGGTGCCACACAAACAAAAGGTTATCACACTATAAAAGAACGAACGCGCGTATCTATATTTGCAGGATTGTTGGCTATATTTTTTCTGCTTATCATCTATGGTGGTTTGGTTTATCTAGGTGCATCTTCTGGGGTTACGAATCACTCTATTTTTCGTACAGAATTATTAATTAGCATCGCCCATACACTTTTAGGAAGCTCGAGCACGATTCTTTTATCAATTTGTATTGCATTGGCATGCCTCACGACAGCCATTGCACTTACAGGTGCTGTAGCATCTTTTTTCGAGCAGATAACAAGGGGCTTTCTGCCGTATAAAATCGGTGTTTTGCTCTGCAGTTTTGTGGCTTATATGTTTTCGATTATGTCGGTTGATGAAATCATTGAGTTTGCCGTTCCAATTCTTGTTTTTGTTTATCCTATAGTGCTAACCTTAGTTTTGTTTGTAGTACTTTTTAGCCGAACAATCAAGGGAAAGCTGCCTTATATCGGTGCAGTTATTGGTACAGCTATGGTAGCGGCTTTAGGGTTTTTACAACATTTTAATTTATTAAATGAGCCACTGATAGCTCTCCGAGAATCTTTACCGTTGTATGCGTACGAATTAGAATGGCTATTGCCTGCAATTGGTTTTTTTGTAGTATTTTGTTTGGTAGAATACATGCTAAAATCTAGAAATATCTCCAGATGACGAAGATTTTCGGGCATAGATTTTGTATGATTCTACTCGATATTTAAGCAAAAATTTATGGCCTATATAGATTACTATAAAATATTGGGTTTGGACAAATCTGCATCTGCCGATCAAATTAAAAAAGCATACCGAAAATTGGCAAGAAAATACCATCCAGACCTCAACCCAAATAACCAAGATGCTGCAACAAAATTCAAAGAGCTTAACGAAGCGAATGAAGTTTTAAGCGATCCTGAAAAAAGAAAAAAATACGATAAATACGGAGAAAATTGGCAATACGCAGATCAGATAGAAGAGCAACAGCGTCAGCAATCCAAGCATCAATCCTACCAACAATACAGTTCTTCGGGTGAAGGATTTAGCGGTTTTGATGATTATGAAGGATTTTCTGATTTCTTTGGATCGATGTTTGGGCGAGAAGGTAGGCAAAATAGAAACCAAGGTTTCAAAGGACAAGATTTGCATGCTAATCTAAAATTAAATCTCACCGATACTTTACAAACCGAAAAACATACGCTTACCGTGAATGGTAAAAATATCCGATTGAATATTCCGGCTGGTGTAGAAGACGGACAAACTATAAAAATTAAAGGTTATGGAGGAAAAGGACATAATCAAGGACCCAATGGTGATTTGTATATTACGTTCGAGATTATAAATAACACCGACTTTAGAATAAAAGGAGCAGATCTAGAAAAAGAAGTAACAATCCCATTATACGATGCTGTTTTGGGCGGAGAAACTATTATAGAAACATTGAATGGAAAAGTGAAAATCCCGATAGCAGAAGGGACTAAAAACAATCAGCAAGTGAAATTGAAAGGTAAAGGTTTACCGAAGTATAAGAAAGAAAATCAATTTGGTGATTTGTATATAAAATATTCTATTGATATCCCAACGAATTTATCAGCCAAAGAAAAAGAATTATTCACCGAACTGAAAAGCCTAAAATCATAAACCTATGAAAAGTTATCAAATCACTATCGTACAATTTTGTCAATATCATCAAATAGATCCAGAGTTTATAACTCAATTACAAGATTTTGGTCTAATAGAAATTGAAGAGCCAAATCATCCCCTAACAGAAGATGAAATCGATTTACTAGAAAGGTATAAGAAGTTTCATTATGATTTAGGAATTAATTTAGAAGGTCTAGATGTAGTAAAAAATTTACTAGAACAAATAGAACAGTTGCAAAAAGAAGTTCGGACATTAAGACAATTAGAATCATATTTTAACCATAAATAAAAAAATCGTATAGGATAACGCTAAAGAGGCTGTTGAGTAGTATCGTTTAGGCTCTCATCTTTATTTGTGCAACAGAGATTATGGTAAATAATTTAACTTTGTCTACAAAGAATAAAAATTTTGGCAGGATTATACTTTCATATCCCTTTTTGTAAACAACGTTGTACGTATTGTGACTTTCATTTTACTACGAATTTGTCTAAAGTAAATGAAATGATCGATGCAATTATACAAGAAGTAGAATTGCGTAAAAAAACAATACAATCACCAATAGAAACTATTTATTTCGGAGGAGGAACACCAAGTATTTTGGACAATGCTTTATTAAGCAAACTATTTACAAACCTAGAAAAAAAAATCGATCTTTCTTCTCTCCAAGAAGTAACATTAGAAGCAAATCCGGATGATTTAACCAGAGAGAAATTAAGATACCTACGCTCAACACCAATCAACCGATTGAGTATCGGCGTACAATCTTTTTTTGATAATGATTTAACCTTTATGCATCGTGCTCACAAAGCAGACGAAGCCGAAAACAGCATAAAAATGGCTCAAGATTTTGGTTTTGATAATTTAACAATAGATTTGATCTACGGCACACCAACCACCACTGATCAACAATGGACCAAAAATCTGAACAAAGCTGTCGACCTACAAATACCCCATATTTCTTCTTATGCATTAACGGTAGAAGAAAAAACGATACTAAACCATGCAATAAAAAGTGGCAAGGCATCTGATATTGACGAGGAGCAACAGTATCGACAATTTTGTATTCTACAAGAATTTCTAACACAAAGAAACTATATACAATACGAAATATCGAATTTCGGAAAAGAAGGTTTTTTTGCAAAACACAACACAAGTTATTGGCAATACAAACCCTATTATGGATTTGGACCATCTGCCCATTCTTATAATGGCCGCTGTAGACAGTGGAATATTGCTAATAACCAACTATATATAAAAACTATAGCCCAAGGAAAACTACCTTGCGAAACAGAAAATTTATCAGAAATTGATCGATATAACGAGAAACTAATGATCGGTTTACGTACCATGTGGGGCATAGAAATCAGAGAAATAAAAAATCTATTCGCTAGAGATATATTTCACTCTTTCCAGAAAGAGACCTCCCTTTTATTGGCAGAAGGATTGTTGAAAGAGGAAGAAGGGTTTCTACGGATCCCAGACGAAAATAAATTTTATACCGATGGCATCACTTCTCGATTATTTTACGTCTAAAAATTCCTTAATTTTGCAGCTATGATCTATGATAATCGACCAATAGGAGTTTTCGATTCTGGAGTAGGAGGACTTAATTTTGCCAAGGAAATAAAAAGACTTTTACCCAAAGAAAGTATTGTATATTTTGGTGATACCAAACACTTGCCTTATGGTGAAAAATCAGCAGAAGCTATAAAAAAATATTCAAAAGAAATCACGCAATTTTTAATAAGTCAAAACTGCAAAGCAATTTTAGTAGCTTGCAATACAGCTACAGCCAATGCAATAGAAATAATAAAAGAAGTTGCAGGTGAAGAAATTTTGGTTGTTGATGTTATCAACCCTGTGGCCGAAAAAGTCGCTTATGAATTACGCACCAAAATTGGTGTAATCGCAACCAAAGCTACGGTGAATTCCTGTGCTTATAAAAAAACTATTCGAAAATTCAATAAACACATTAAAGTTGTCGAAGTAGCAACTCCTTTACTTGTACCAATTATCGAAGAAGGATTATACAACACCAACGTATCTCGAGCTGTTTTAGAAGTTTATTTATCAAATAAAAAGCTAGAAGGTATAGATTCTATAATATTAGGTTGTACTCATTATCCTTTGATACAGAAAGAAATAGAACAAATATTTGAAGGTAAAGTTCAAGTGATTAATTCGCCGCTTATAGTTGTTAATTGCTTAATCTATCAGCTTCACCAGAGACAACAATTAGCCAATAATAACAATCCTTATTACTTGTTTTATTTGTCAGATTACACAGATAATTTTCACAAAATCTCCAAGCGCTTTTTCGGGAACAAAATACAGTTACAAGAAAAAGATTTGACTAATTTTTGATAAGAACAATAAAATAATTACAATTCTCTTTTTTCTGAAGCTTGATAGTTGTATTTTTGAGAAACTTTTTCAAAAAACATTATGGAAACTTATACTTCAGAACAATTAATAGCCTTAGAAAACAAATACGGAGCACACAATTATCATCCTCTACCAGTTGTTTTAGAACGAGGAGAGGGTGTGTATGTTTGGGATGTAGAAGGTAAAAAATATTATGATTTTCTTTCTGCATATTCAGCAGTAAATCAAGGACACTGCCACCCAAGAATAGTTGCAAAGGGTGCCGAACAACTGTCGAAGTTAACGCTTACTTCTCGTGCTTTTTACAATGCAGAATTAGGTAAGTACGAAGAGTTTTTATCAAAATTATTTGACTTTGATAAAGTTTTACCGATGAACTCTGGTGCAGAAGCAGTAGAAACGGCACTAAAAATAGCACGTAAATGGGGATACGAGAAAAAAGGAATAGAAAATGACAAGGCAGTTATTGTTGTATGCGAAGGAAATTTTCATGGTAGAACGACTACAATAATATCATTTTCTAACGACGAAGAAGCACGTAAAAACTTTAACCCCTATACCTCTGGTTTTGTAAGCATACCTTATGGTGATGCAGATGCTTTGGCCAAAGTATTACACGATAATGCGGACAATATTTGCGGTTTTTTAGTAGAACCAATTCAAGGTGAAGCAGGAGTAAACGTGCCGCCAGACGGATATTTATCAGCATGTAAACAATTATGTAAGGATAATAATGTGCTATTCATTGCAGATGAAATCCAAACAGGAATCGCACGTACAGGGAAAATGTTAGCTATTGATTATGAAAATGTTAAGGCGGATATTTTGATTTTAGGTAAAGCCCTATCGGGAGGAGCCTATCCTGTTTCTGCGGTTTTGGCTGATGACGATGTTATGAATGTCATTCAACCCGGACAACATGGCTCAACCTACGGAGGAAATCCATTAGCTTGTGCTATTGCAAGAGAAGCTTTGCAAGTGGTATTAGATGAGAAATTACAAGAAAATGCTTTCGAATTAGGAGAATTTTTCCGCGCAGAAATTACTAAATTAGTGGACAATTTTTCTATATTGAAATCTGTTCGCGGGAAAGGATTGTTAAACGCATTGCTGATCAATGATACGCCAGAGAGTGAAACAGCCTGGAACTTTTGTCTAAAATTAGCAGAAAAAGGATTACTAGCTAAGCCAACACACGGAAACATAATTAGATTTGCACCACCGTTGGTTATTACCAAAGAACAAATAATCGATTGTATTCGAATTATAGAAGAAACGACTATAGAAATGTCGAATTAATACGGTAAATTAGTAGAGAATTAAAAAAAAAGTAATAATTTTTTTGATTTACTTTTCCTCAAAACACTAAACCTTTACTTATGAAAAAATTTTTAATTACTTTATCCTTAGTAGTAATCAGTTTGCCAGCAATCGCTCAAGAAAATACTTCTGGTAACGAAAAAAATGTTGAGAAATCAATCCTAAATAACTCAATAGAATTTATGGGTGATTGGCGTTTTATAGACCAAGGAGACCGATATCTCATAAAAGGAGAAGCAATAACAAATCACTCCTCTCATCGAACTAAAAATTTGAAGCTTAATATTTTTTTAGTTCCGAAAGCAGAATATACTACTTTTGATTTTTCTACAAATAAATCTATCAAGAACATTTCACTAGGAAGAATAGCAGGAAATGGGTCGAGTGTTAGAAATATTAAAATAGATTTCAAGGCTAATTTTGCAGAAAAATTACCAGATGGTCAGTATGTACCAGTGCTGATTATAGATAATTTGGTAATGAGTCGAAAGGTTTTAAATGATTTACATATCAAAAATGGAAAAATCGATCAACAAACATTACCTCAACCTGCCAAAAATGTAGAGCCTAAACAAGCAGAAACTACATCTAATTTCGAACAAAAAGGTTTTCAGTTTAAGCCAATTGTAACTTCTAATAAAGCAGAAAAAGATGTTTTTTTTAAAGGAAAAATCAAATTAGAGATTAATCAGAAAGACTATAAAGTCATTTTAATAAGCGAAGGAGGACACCTTGTAAATAATGCAAAGGAGGATAATCCGGTAAAAGTCCGAGTAGTATTAGTGAAAGACCTGAAGGAAAATGAAGACGGGAAAGGCTTTAATATAGCAGAATATTCATTAGACAATGTACCGGCACAAACAAAATTTGCTAACTTTACCTTTCAAACAAACTTATTACGCTTGATACCAAAAGGTAAATATACACCTGTTCTGATGATTGCAAAAGAAGAAAACGGGGAATATTTATTCAAATCTAGCTATGTTTTCGATAAAGAAATAGAGATAAAAAACTAACATTCTTTACGGTGTAAAAAATTAGTTTTTAATTATTTATAGCAAAGACTTAAACTATCTGTTTAAGTCTTTGTTGTTGATATATTCAACCAATGGTAAATCAAATATTTTTTTATCAAGATCAGTTTTTTTTTACTAGTTTTAGATGATAATATTTATCAAGTTTATCAAGCTATTTATTTATGTTACCTAAAGATAATCCGAAATATATAAAAGCCTGGGTTTCTTATGATTGGGCAAACTCTGTACATTCTTTGGTGATAGCATCGGCAATTTTCCCGGTTTATTACAGTGCTATTACTTTATCGGGTACCGATCAACCCATAAAATTTTTAGGATTATTGCCCGAAACAGCATTTAATTTCTCTTTGGCAATTTCCTTTTTAATTGTGATTATTCTCTCACCTATTTTATCATCCATTGCCGATTTGTTAGGTGATAAAATCAGATTTCTCCGTTTTTTTTGTTATATGGGATCATTCTCGTGTATGGGGATGTTTTTCTTTTCAAGTGCCGATTATATTTGGCTAGGATTGTTGCTAAACATTACAGCAAGTATAGGATTTTGGGGAAGTTTGGTATATTATAATGCTTATTTACCCGAAATAGTTTCCTATGAGAAAATGGATAAGGTTTCGGCTTGGGGATATATGTTCGGATATATAGGCTCGGTATTGTTGTTGGCGTTTTGCCTAGCGATAATCATGTTTGGACCAAAAGAAGAAGAATCTTTACTTACACGAACTTCGTTTTTGATAACCGGAATTTGGTGGTTCGGTTTTGCGCAATATGCTTTACGCGTTTTACCAAACAAAAAGAACAATAAAAAAGTACCCAAAAACATTATAGAAAGCAGTTTTCGTGAATTGAAAAATACCCTAAGAGATTTGATGCAATACCGAAATTTGCGGGTATATTTAGCAGGATTTTTCTTCTTTAGTCTAGCCATGCAAACGATTTTTTTGATGGCAGCCTTGTTCGGTAGTTCAGAAATTGGCTTAGAAAGTGATGAGCTAATTTTGACTATTTTATTAATCCAGATCGAAGCCATACTAGGTGCTTGGTTATTTTCTCTACTATCAGGGAAAATAGGAAACAAAAATACAATCTTGATAGCTCTATTCATTTGGATTGTCACCTGTTTCATTGCGTACTTTATGGGTAAAGACGATCCGAATGTAAAATTGAAATTCTATCTTATGGCCGCTTTGGTTGGCCTAGTTATGGGCGGGTTACAACCTTTGTCTCGAAGCACTTATTCTAAACTTCTGCCTGAAACCGATGATACGACTACTTATTTTAGCTTTTATGATGTGTTCGAGAAAAGTGCATTGTTCTTCGGATTAGTTATTTATGGTGTTTTGATAGAATATTCTGGCGGAATGAAACTATCGGCTCTTGCAATGGGGGTATCGTTTATGATCAGTGTGGTGATATTTTTATTTTTTAAAATGGAAAAAGCAGAAAAATAATCCTAACATTCTATCGGTAAATCAGGATTTGCACCCCATTCTGACCAAGATCCATCATACACTTTTACAGAATGATAGCCTATAGAATAGGCTGCCAAAGCCAAAATACTTGCTGTAATTCCCGAACCACAACTAAAAATATAATCATTTTCAGGATCTCCAATAGCCTTGAAAATTAAATTGATTTTTTGTGGAGATTGTAAAAAATTTTCATCCAGAATATCTTCAAAAAACACATTGTACGCATTTGGGATATGTCCACTTCTTATACCTGGGCGTGGTTCTGCTTGTTTACCCCTAAAACGTGCAGGAGAACGTGCATCTACAATACGTACGTTTTCATCTTCTAAAACCTGTAAAACATTGTCTGCAGTTGCTATCCATTCTTTGTTTAATTGTACCGTTATTGGAGTTGTTTTTTTAGTTTCTATGTACGCATCAACCACTGGTAATTGATTACCTTTCCAGGCAGGTAAACCACCATCTAAAACAAAAACATTCTCAAAACCAAAAACCTTAAAAGTCCACCAAGCTCGCGGAGAAGAATAGACGCCCCAACGATCATATACGACAATAATCGAATCTTTATGAATGCCCAATTCTGCTATATAATTAGAAAAATTTTCTACAGAAGTCAATGTGTGTGGGAGAGGAGAGCTGGTTTCTGAAGCTCTATTCTCGGTATCGAAAAAAAGTGAGTGCGGGATAAGCTCTAATTTTTCATCTTTAAGAGAAGCATCAATTTTATCAATTGTTGCATCTAGAAGAACCAAATTTTCGTTATCGAATATTGCTTGCAATTGTTGCGTTGTGATAAGCGGATGTTGACAATTCATAAAAAAAATACCTTTATTACGAGAATAAAGGTATTTAAAAATAACGTAAGATAAGTTATTTATTGTTCAGAAAATGATTCTGTCTGTGCTTGGCCGATGCTACCATTAGGTGCTTCGATTTTTAGTAAAGAAGACAAAGTTGGTGCGATGTCTGTCATGTTAACGGTCTTATAACTTTTACCATGTTTTACTCCCCAACCCATCATAACGAACGGTATATGCGAATCGTACGAATTCCATGATCCATGCGTAGTACCAGGAGAGTTTTGTTTCCCGCTATACCATTGTGGATTTAGAATGTATTGTACTGCGCCACTTCTTTTATTGTGGTATCCGTTGACAATTCGTTCTTTAAGTAGGCTTGGTACAGAATACATCCCGATTCGTTCTACATCTACTGCAAAGGAAATTGCCGGGTGTTTTTGTAACTCACGCACAATTGCATCTTTCAATTTTATCTCATCAATTTTATTACTTTCGATAATCGGATAATTTAGATGAGCTTGATAATTGGTCAATGATCTTACCAAGTTACTAACACCAAACTCTTGTTCTAATGCCGTGTTTAGTTGATCTCTTGTTTCTTTCGACTGAAAGTATCCACCATTTCCTTTGTGGTCTGTTATATATTTTGGGTTGTGAGCGGCACCGTGATCAGCGGTTAAGAATACTAAATATTCTCCTTTCCCTACTTTTTGATCCAAAAATGTAAAGAATTTAGCCAAATCTTGATCCAAACGTAAATAAGTATCTTCGATTTCGGTTGTGTTTATCGAGTAATGATGCCCTATGTAATCGGTAGCAGAAAAACTTATTGCAAGAAAATCGGTAATGCCTGGTTTATTCTGTCCCAATTTTTCGTTTTCGATAAGGGCTTGAGCTAATTCTGCTGTAATTGTATTTCCGTAGGGCGTTACTTTTATCAAATCGTATCCATTCTCCTTCTTTAGTTGAGCCAAATTTTTCGGAAAGTCAGCTTTCTTTTCTCCTTTAAAAAGTCCTTTGTATTCATATCCTTCTTGGTCGGTATTGACATAGGTATTTTTAGGATAAAGCGTGTTCCATTCTTTTAAATATTTATCTGCAAACTTACTGTCATTCAGTTGGTTAATCCATTTTGGTAAGGTTTTCATGTAGAAGGTACTCGAAATCCATTTTCCCGTCTCACCATCTAACCAATATGCTGCATCACCAAAATGTCCGGCAGGTAAAATTCCTCCACGATCTTTGATAGAAATTCCATAAACTTTCGAACGGAAATTCGTTGCTAATTTCAATTGATCTGTAACGGTAGAAGCTAGTAAATTTCTAGGCGACATTTTACCGTTTTTGTTTGTTGTACCAACACTTTCTACACTATCATCTTGTGTACAATACATGCTTTCTCCGGTTGCTTGGATGATAAAGTCATTTCCTGCAATACCATGAATAGCAGGTACACTTCCGGTGTATATGGAAGAGTGGCCAATGGCTGTGTAGGTTGGGATATAATCGATATAGGTATTTTCGTAGGTAAACCCTTCGTTGAGTAAGCGTTTGAAGCCACCAGGCGAGTAGCGATCCTGAAAACGGTACAAATAATCCCAACGCATTTGGTCTACTACGATTCCGACAACAAGTTTTGGTCGGTTAACTTCTTGCGCTTGTGTAAATTGAGTTGCAAATGCAAAGATAAATCCAAGAAATAATTTCTGAAATTTCATTTTTGATGTAATTTTTTGGATGTAAAATTAAAGTTTATTTTTTTTGTTTAAATTAAGATTGGATTAAGTTTTATCTCATACAACAGAATTAAATAGTCTATAAAGAAAAAAACCATCAACTTTTTTGATGGTTTTTATGTTTTCTAACTATTCTTGTACGAAATATTGATAAAAGTAAGGGATGGTTTCGATTCCTTTGTAGAAATTGAATAAACCATAGTGTTCATTTGGTGAGTGGATTACGTCAGAATCCAAGCCGAATCCCATCAATACAGATTTTGTACCTAATTCTTCTTCGAACAAGGCTACAATCGGTATAGAACCTCCACCACGTTCGGCAATGGCTTCTTTCTCGAACGTTTCACTCAAAGCTTTTTTTGCAGCTTTGAAGCCTTTGTGCGAGGTTGGTAATAGATAAGGTTTACCACCATGGTGTGGCATAACTTTTACTTCTACCGAGTTTGGTGCTAAGGTTGGGAAATAGTCGACAAATTTTTGGGTAATATCATCCGGATCCTGTCCTGGTACCAAGCGCATAGAAATTTTGGCATAGGCATGCGATGGAATAACTGTTTTGGCTCCCTTACCAATATAACCACCCCAAATACCGTTTACGTCTAACGTAGGTCGGGTAGATGCACGCTCTATTGTACTGAAACCTTCTTCACCTTGAATATCTTTTATTCCTATAGATTTTTTATAGTCTTCTACATCAAAAGGAATTTTGGCTAATTCTTCTCTTTCTTCTGCAGTAGGTTCGATAATATTATCATAAAACCCTGGAATTGTGATGTGTCCTTTATCGTCTATTAATTTGTCGATCATCGAACATAGAATGTTGATCGGATTGGGAACTGCTCCACCATACACCCCCGAATGCATATCTCGATCAGCACCTTTCACTTCGACTTCGATATACGATAAACCTCTTAAACCAACATTGATAGAAGGTTGATCGTTTGAAATGATAGAAGTGTCTGAAATTAGGATTACGTCATTCTTTAGTTTTTCTCGGTTATTTTTCACGTAATTCACCAAACTAGGCGAACCTACTTCTTCTTCGCCTTCGATCATGAATTTTATATTGCAAGGCAATTCATTTGCCGCTATCATGGCTTCGAATGCTTTTACATGCATAAAGAATTGTCCTTTATCATCAGCAGATCCGCGAGCAAAAATTGCACCTTCTGGGTGAATTGTTGTTTCTTTGATTACTGGCTCAAATGGTCCGGACTCCCATAACTCTATTGGGTCGGCAGGCTGTACATCATAATGCCCGTAGACCAAAACAGTTGGCAAAGCTGGATCGATAATTTTATCACCATACACTACAGGGAAACCTTCTGTTTCTTCGATACTAACATTATCTGCTCCTGCTTTGGTAAGAAAATCGGCAACTTTCTCTGCGGTATCGTATACGTCTTGTGTATATGCAGGATCTGCACTGATTGATGGGATTTTTAAAAGTTCAATTAATTCATCCAAAAAACGTTGTTTGTTTTCTTGTATAAATTGTTGTGTCTTGTCCATTTTTTATTTTTAATGAAATATTCGCCTAAAGTAATAATAAAACTTCGAAAAGTCTTCATTAATCCATTTTTTTTATCTTTGTGCAAATGATTTGAAACATGATTATATACAATACCACATTCTTTGTAGATGCTGCTGTAGAAGAAGAATGGCTAGAATGGTTTCAGAACGAACAGATTACAAATTACTTAGAAAAAAAACATTTTTCAGAAGGAAGGTTTGCCAAAGTTACCTCGCACGAACAAGATGGTACGGTCTCGTATGCTATGCAATTATTTTGTGAAAACCAAGAGAAATTAATGCAGTTTAGAAAAGATATATTGCCATATTTGCAAACAGAAAGTCTAAAGAAATTTGGTACGAAAGTACTTTCATTTGAAACTGAAATGTTGCACATAAAGGATTTCGGATCAAATTAATAACGTTGTAGCGATACCCTAAACAAGTTTAGGGTATTTTTTTTGGTTTACTTATTTTATATCCTACACTTTTTTCTAAACTTCTCTTAGAATCGCTTCTATTTCGTGGGCTTCTATCACATGAACTGCTGGCCATTTTTTTTGGGCTACAGTAAGCATTGCCTGTGCCAAACGATAGGTAGGAAGTGGTTTTTGTTTTTGCAGTAAACCGATGCGATTGATAAATTGCAGCACATAAACCGCTAAGTTTTCTCCTTTTCGATCAGAGTTGGGGCGAACCAAAAGTGGAGGACGAACTATAATACATTGCTCAAACTTCAATTGCTCTACAGCTTTTTCTAGTTTACCTTTCATTTTCGAGTAAAAGAAAATCGAGTTTTCGTTGGCTCTACTGGCCGACACCAATACATATTTCGGTACCTTGTTTTCTTTGGCAATCCGAGCAAAGGTATACTGATAGTCAAAATCGATCGTCCATTGATTTTTTTTACTACCTGCTTTTTTCAGCGTGGTGCCCAATGCAGAAAACAGAACATCTCCCAAAACCCATTGTTGCCATTTTTCGGGTTTCGAGAAGTCGATGCAATGAACGGTCAATTTAGGATGCACTTTAAACGTATTTTTTCGTACAAAAATAGTGATCGAAGAATACGCCGGATGTTCGAGAAGTTGTTGTACCAATTCTTTTCCTGTCGCGCCCGTAGCACCGATAATCAGAGCATTCATTGTTTTTTGTTTTATAAAATATAATCCTAAAGATACATCAATTTCTTTGATAATCGAACACTCAGGGGACATGGTTAATAAAGTATTCTTGGGATGTTGTTTAGAAGTATGTTCGACGAGCAGAATACCTTATGCATATTTGTGTATGAGCTAAAGTTGTTATTGTGTGCTATTTGTTTCAATGTGAGATTTGTGAATAGAATTGCAGCAAGTGCTTTCAGCATTCGCATTTTTACAACGTATTGGCTATAGGTACAATTGAAATAAAACTTAAAAGCATTCTGAACTTCGTAGATCGAGTATTATAATATAACCTATAACATATACGGTTTTGTTTGGATGAAATTCTGAAACAAATGAATGCTAAAAAAGATTACTTTTGCGTTGGTTTTTCTATCGACTTTTCGCCACTAAGAAAATCATATGATATAGAAAATTGATGTTCAGAAATTTATAAATAAACAGGATAGAAATTTATGTTCAGACACAGCGGTAAAAAAAGAACTTTCAGGCACAACATGCGTATTGCGTCTCTTTTATCTTTTGTAGCTGGAATTGTGAATGTTGCTGGTTTTTTATCGATACAACAGTTAACAACCAATGTAACGGGACATTTTGCGTTCTTTGTTGATGAGGTATTCCGTTGGAATTTTTGGGGAAGTTTAGTTTTCTTTCTTTATATTTTTTTCTTTTTGTTAGGCTCCTTCGTGTCGAATATGATTGTAGAAATTATATCTAAACTCAACGACAAGCCAAGTTATCGTACACCGATTATCATCGAAAGTATTATCTTGTTATTGGTGGCTACTTTCGGACAAAAATTAATTTACACTCATGCAGATTTCATCGCTTGTGTATTGCTTTTCACGATGGGTTTACAGAACTCATTGGTAACGAAAATCTCTAAAGCTACCGTTCGTACTACGCATCTTACCGGACTTTTTACCGATTTGGGCATCGAATTATCGCAGCTGTTTTTCTATAAATTACCCGAACAAAAAAAGAAGCTCTTGTCTTCTATCAAATTGCGTTTGACCATTATTAGCTTTTTCTTTTTAGGCGGATTTTTGGGTGGAATTTTGTATTCTTCGCTACAATTGAATATTTTGGCAATTGCCGCTGCTTTTTTACTATTCGGATTGATCTATGATGAGATTCGATTGAAAATTGCACGTTTCAATCATTAATGTTAATTGTTTTTGATCAACGAGTTTTTCTATATTTAAATTTTCAAACCATACTGTTTATTTTATGAAAATTGCTTATTCTAAAAAGAGACTTCTTATCAATGCATTTTTAGGCTTTTTTTGGGTGCCAATGGGAGCGATATATTTAATGACAAATGTTAATTTTTCTTGGTTGAGTTATTTAACGATCATTTTAGGATGTCTGTATATTTATTTGTTTGTACGAGATTATTACAAAAAATATATAGAAGTGAATGAGAATTCTTTGACAGTTAATACTTTCCCTGTTAAAACTATTCTTTTTAAGGATCTCATTAATGTATCATATTTTGCAGGTGAGTTTACATTCAAGACTGATAAAGCTACAATTCGAATTAATAAAAATTTATTACAAAAAAGTCAACAAGTTTTTTTCGAAGAGTTTTTTCAAAACTTAAAAAATAGAATAGACTAATATTGAACCAAAACTTATTATTGTATCTATTTTTACCGCTTATTTATAGAAGTAAAGGCAGAATATTCGGCAAATTCTACCGAAAAGATTAACTTTACGTAATTAGAAAATTATCGAACAAAATAGATTACCATGAGAAAAAGATTAATTACTTTGTCTATCATGGCTTTAGCAATAAATTATTCTTGCTCTAGCTCGAAAAGTACAGTTAGTTTACCCATGACACAAAGTGACGAAAAAATTGACGAAAAATACAAAGACAATCCGTTCTTTACCAAAAGCTCTTTACCGTATCAGGCACCGGATTTTGATAAAATAAAAGACGAACATTATCAACCTGCTTTCGATTTTGGATTGCAACAACAATTATCAGAAATTGAGTTAATTACGAAAAATGCAGAAGCTGCAACCTTCGAAAATACAGTTTTGGCTTTAGAGAACAGCGGAAAAGTATTGAAGCGCGCACAGATTATATTTTATAACATGACAAGCGCGAATACGAATGATGCTTTGCAAGCTTTGCAAGAAAAATATGCACCGATTTTTGCGGCTCATTATGATAAAATTTATTTGAATGAAGATTTGTACAAGCGGATAAAAAGTGTTGATACGAAGAATCTAAATTCAGAAAGTAAGCGTTTGGTTGAGTATTATTTACAAAACTTCGAAATTGCGGGCGCCAATCTTTCTGTAGAAAATAAGACCAAGTTGAAAGAAATCAATCAACAATTGGCAAGTTTATCGACCCAATTTGGGAGCAAATTATTAGAAGCCAGAAAGAACGGTGCTGTTTTGTTTGATGATGTAAAAGAACTCGACGGACTTTCTGCAGATGATATTGCTGCAGCTGCGAATGATGCTAAAAAAGCTGGCTTTGACGGGAAATATCTCTTAGCCTTGCAAAATACTACCCAACAACCTTTGCTGCAAAACATGAAAAATAGAGCTTCTCGCGAAAAACTTTTCAAAGCATCGTGGACGCGTGCAGAAAAGGGGGATGCCAATGATACCCGAGAAACCATCGAGCAATTGGCCAAATTGCGTTTAGAAAAAGCTCAGTTGTTTGGTAAGAAAAACTTTGCCGAATGGAAACTGCAAGACCAAATGGCCAAAACGCCCGAAGCGGCTTTTGGTTTGATGAAACAATTGGCCAAACCTGCAGTAGAAACAGCCAAGAAAGAAGCCGCAGAAATTCAATCGTTGATCGATCAACAAAAAGGGAACTTCAAACTCGAGCCTTGGGATTGGAATTTCTATGCAGAACAAGTACGAAAAGCTAAATATGATTTGGATGAAAACGAGATAAAGCCTTATTTCGAATTGAAAACGATTCTGGAAAAAGGAGTATTCTTTGCTGCTGAAAAATTCTACGGAATCACCTTCAAACAACGAACAGATTTGCCGGTTTATCATCCAGATGTTGTGGTTTACGAAGTGTTTGATCACGATGGAAAGTCGATGGCATTGTATTATCTAGACTTTTATACCCGTAACAATAAAAGTGGTGGTGCTTGGATGAATAATTTTGTGGAGCAGTCTCATTTATTAGGACAAAAACCAGTCATTACCAATGTATTCAATTATCAGAAACCGGCAGACGGAAAACCCTCGTTGATTTCTTTTGATGATGTAACCACGATGTTCCACGAATTCGGGCATACGTTGCATGGTTTATTTGCAAATCAGGATTACGTATCTCTTTCAGGAACCAATGTTCCGCGAGATTTTGTTGAGTTTCCTTCTCAAATCAACGAACATTTTGCGTTAGAAGCAGAAGTATTGAAAAATTATGCAGTTCATTACCAAACGAAAAAAGTAATGCCACAAGCATTGGTTGATAAAATAAAAAAAGCATCTAATTTCAATCAAGGCTATGCGACAACCGAATTGGTAGCTGCTGCTTTGTTAGATATGACGTATCATACCGTAAGCAAAACTCAAGATTTTGCACCTGTTTTGGAATTCGAAAAACAAGCTTTATTGTCAAATGGTGTTGCATTATCACAAGTTCCGCCGCGTTATCATTCACCATATTTTGCACATGTCTGGGGAGGAGGTTATTCGGCCGCGTATTATGCTTATATTTGGTCGGAAACCTTGGATTCAGATGCTTGGGAATGGATAAAAGCTAATGGTGGAATGACCCGAGAAAATGGAGATCGATTCAGAAAATACATTCTTTCGATAGGGAATACGAAAGATTTGAATCGAGCTTTTGAAGAATTTACTGGCCGAAAAGCAAGCATAGAGCCACTGCTAAGAACACGGGGATTCATCAAATAGAACAAAATAACCGATAAAAAAGCTATCATTTTTTGATGGCTTTTTTGTTTATACAACACAAAAAAACATGATTGGCTAGTTGTATATCCTAAATAGATGGTCTATTATCGCACAGAGTTTACAGAAATAGTAGTATCGAAATAATTGAGTAATTTTATATAAAAATATTAAACCATGTACACCATTTTACACAATTCACGTTGCGGAAAAAGCAGAGAAGCAATGAAGATATTGGAAGAATCGAACAAAGAATTTACGGTTAGAGAATACCTTAAAAACCCATTGAACAAGGAAGAAATTGTATCGATATTAGGAAAGTTGAACGTGAAGCCAATGGACATTATCAGAACCAATGAAGAGGAGTGGAAAACGAATTTCAGGGGAAAAGAGTTGAGTGATGAAGAGTTGATCGATGCGATGATTGCGTATCCTAAATTGATTCAACGGCCCATTGTTTTTGATGAAAAGAGTGGAGTAGTAGGAAGGCCAACAGAATTGGTAAAAGAATTTATCCAATAACCTATGGCTTGTAAAAATCCATCTAAAAATCGATAGGCTAAATTTATCATCATAATAATAAAATAATTATAAAAAAAACATTCTAAGGTAAATTGGTTTGATAATTGAAGGTTTGAATATAAAAACCTTTAAAAAAATGGAGAACAACAAAAAAATTAAACAACTTACCAAAAGTGTAATTGATAATCAGGACCAAGTTCTAACGACGAACGATGGTGTACCGATTTATGATAATAACAATACACTAAAAGCGGGTGATCGAGGACCTTCTTTACAACAGGATCATATTTTTTATGATAAATTAGGACATTTTGATCGAGAAAGAATCCCAGAAAGAGTCGTGCATGCAAGAGGAAGTGGTGCGCATGGTGTATTAGAAATTCATGAAGATATTTCAGAATTTACGTGTGCTAAGTTTTTACAGAAAGGAGTGAAAACACCATTATTTACTCGTTTTTCTACCGTAGCCGGTTTCAAAGGTTCTACCGATTTGGCTCGTGATGTTCGTGGTTTTTCTGTGAAATTCTATACCGAAGATGGCAATTTTGATTTGGTAGGAAATAATATTCCGGTATTTTTCATTCAAGATGCAATGAATTTTCCAGATCTTATACACGCTGTGAAACCAGAACCCGACAAAGAAATTCCACAAGCCGCTTCGGCGCACGATACTTTTTGGGATTTTGTATCGTTGATGCCAGAATCTGCTCATATGATTATGTGGGTGATGTCTGATCGAGCCATTCCTCGAAGCCTCAGAATGATGGAAGGTTTTGGGGTGCACACATTTAAGTTGGTGAACAAAGATGGGAAAGGAACTTTTGTGAAATTCCATTGGAAACCAAAATTGGGTGTACATTCTGTTGCTTGGAATGAAGCACAAAAAATATCTGGATACAATTCAGATTTTCATCGTCAAGATCTATGGGATGCAATCGAAAGTGGTAACTATCCGCAATGGGATTTGGGTGTACAATTGATTCCGGAAGAAGATGAATTCAACTACTCTTTTGATCTATTAGACGCAACCAAAATTGTTCCTGAAGAAGTAGTGCCGGTGAAAATTATTGGTACGATGACTCTAAATAAAAATCCGGATAATTTTTTTGCAGAAACAGAGCAGATTGCTTTTGATCCAGGTAGAATTGTTCCTGGCATCGATTTATCGGATGATCCTTTGTTACAAGGACGTGTTTTCTCGTATATGGATACACAAAATTATCGTCTTGGTGGGAATTTTCACGAAATTCCGATCAATAGATCTATCGTACAAAAGCATAACAATCAGAAGGATGGAAGTTCACGTATCGATATTCTGAAAGGTAATGTAAGTTATTTTCCGAATAGTAAAGCTTCAGGTTGTCCGTACCAAGCGATGTGGAAAGGTGAAGAAGGATTTGTTTCGCACAAACAAAAAGTAGATGGTGCGAAAGTTCGTGCAAGATCAGATTCTTTTGCTGATCATTTTTCACAAGCTACTTTATTTTATCGATCTCAGTCGGAAGAAGAGAAGCAACATATTATAAATGCTTTAAGTTTCGAGTTGAGTAAAGTAAATGATCCGAAAATTAGAGAACGTCAAGTTGCGATTTTATATCAAATTGATCCTACTTTAGCGCAAAAAGTTGGTGATAATTTACAAATAACTCCTCCGACCGAATTGGATGAGTTGACGTTGAAATTTGCTCGTCAGAACCATCCTAATTATCCTATCCAACCTAAAAAAGTTGAAGTAGAAAAATCGGCTGCACTTAGCATGAAAGTTGGCAAAGGAGAGGGAACGATTGCAACAAGAAAAGTAGCCTTTTTGGTTAGCGAAGGAGTTGAAAAACAAAGTATTGATGCGTTGAAAAATGCTTTAGAAAAACAAGGCGCAGAAGCGGTGCTGATCAGTACAAAAGTAGGTGATCTTACGTTGGATAATGGAGAAAAAGTAAATATAGAACATACGTATACAACGGACCCTTCGGTATGTTTTGATGCTGTTTATACTCCGGTAGGCGCTTCGGTTGACGTCTTAAAAGACAATGCAGATTATTATGAGTTTATCAATGATGCGTATAGACACTGTAAAGTTTTGGCTTTTGCGAAAGGCACTGAAAAGTTATTGGATAAATCTTTTGTAGAAAAAGATGCAGGTGTTTTCTTAGCCAATGAAAATGATCAGTGGGTCGATGGATTTATCGATATGTTGAAAAAACATAGAGTTTGGGAGCTAGAAGAAAGTAGAAAAGTTCCCTCATAAACTTGTACTACCGAATAATCGTCTAGATTGAAATGTAAAAAGGGAAAAGTTTTCAGGCTTATCCCTTTTTTGGTAATTGTTTCTCTGCAAATTGTTTAAGTTTTTGTAAACCTTTTCCTGTGCGATTATTTAATATGGCTATTCAGACAAAGCTTCATCAAATATATTATTAAGAATTAAAAATTAAGAACGAATAAAAAAAGCTCTGTAAAAATATACCTACAGAGCTTTTCATGATAAAAAAATTATGGTTTTGATGAAATTATTTTTTCATAAATTTTAATGTAATAAATTGGTTGTCTTTTGTTTGAAGTTTTAGGATATACACACCTTTTGTAAGGGTTTGCACATCTATTTGCTTACCGTTGTATTTTTGTTTTCGAATTGTTCGTCCGGCAACATCTTTGATTTCGTAAGCAATAAGGTTTTGACTGTTTTCTAAGTTTAGGAAATCATTCGTTGGGTTTGGATAAACTTTTACTGATGAAGCGTAAAACTCGTTAGTATTTAGATTAGTTGTTACTTCTAATTTAAATGTCCCTTCTGTAAAATCGATAATAGAAGAAGAGCCAATATTGATGTAGTATTTTCTACCTTCTGTAGTGTTAAGTAAAGTAACAGTTTCTGGTTTAGAAAAGCTTTGATCGTCTACATTTGCCAAACAAGAGGTTTCGTCACAGCTACCTTCTTTCACTACTATTTGCGGATTCCAGAAAGATGTTGGCGTTACGGTAATGGTAATATCACTGCCGTTACCTTCTACTACATACCAAAGTCCATCATTCGCTACTCCTTGACCGTTACAATTTACGGGACCTTCTGAGTTCGATGCAAAACTTCCGTCGATGTCTTTAGAGAAGGGTAGGGTAGTGATTGATTCTGCTGTAGAACAATTGTCATTGGCCACAGGTGTACCTGTTGTGAAAGTTGTAATTTGACAGTTTTCTGCTTCACCTTCTGCATTTACCGGTGTTATTTGCACATAGTGCTTGGTATTTGGCTTCAGTTCATAGGTGAAAAAATAGTCAAGATAAGAGCCATTATCATATTTGTTGGCGATATTCCAGTTGCCTTGTTCATCACCTACAGAAACCAAATATTTTTCTGCTCCTGCTGCTGCATCATAAGCAATTTTTGGCAAGAAAATCTGGTTTGTAGCACCGTCTACAGGGAGTATAGCTTTGGTACAGCTTGGTAGAGTAGATCCGCCTTCTAATCCATACAAAGTGATGTTTGGTAGAATGTCATATAATTTTCCTTCGCCCGGATTATTCGGATTAATTACGTTAGCATCTGATAATTCTCTACGGTATAATGATGAGTTATTAGCACTCAAAGTTCCTATAAATGCACTAGAAAAACTACCATATCCTTTCTTTTTTTCGTGAATAGTTACTACCAGATGGTCTATTCCGTTGTACGTAAACTCTTGATCGAAATTGATTTTTACCTTGTTATTTGCATCAATAACCAATGTACCCGAAAAAACTATCGTCGATTCTGAATTAGGAGACCAATCGGTTGTCGAACCAAAACCATCTTCTTTTTTGTGCGACAAATAAACATCTACTTCATCAGAATTATTCAAGTTGCTACCTGCTTTCATGGTGTATTCTATCGCATTTATTTTACCAGAAACGCCTATTGCGCTTGCTTTATAAATAGACTGCGAGTAAGTATAATTGTAAGGAATAGAAATTGGCAGGTTGGTAGAATAGGTGTCATTTCCGATGTGGATTTGTCCTATTGCGAAAGTACCTAATAATAAGGCTAGAGAGTAAAGATGTTTTTTCATTTTTTATTAAAGTTAATGGTTGCAAAAATAATATAATAATCAACGATAAGCCATTATATTCAGGAAAAATTTCAAGCATTTTGTCTTATGTTAGAATCGTATTCTACTAGATTGTTCTGAATGATTTATCTATTTCGGATATAAGAATACATCTTATCAAAAAAAATAAATGATTAAATAAAGGTTGTAATTTGCTATTTTGCAGTTCTGTAAAAGTAAAATTTATACCATGAAAAGCTTCCTTTATCTTGCCAGTGCAATTTTGTTCGAAACCTTTGCCACTTCTATATTGAAGAAAACCGAAAATTTTACCAAGCCATTTCCGTCGGTTCTATTTGTTGTTTTTATGGGTTTTTCTTTTTATATGCTTTCTTTGGCACTCAAAGGGATTCCGATAGGTATTGCGTATGCAATTTGGTCTGCCGTAGGAATTATTTTCATTTCTTTGATTGGCTTTTTTGTCTACAAAGAAAAACTAGATTTCCCGGCTGTTTTGGGTATACTCTTCATCATCGTTGGTGTAGTCATCATCAATGTTTTCTCTGAAACCAATACTCATACGTAAAACAATAATTTGATACAAAATAGAGATTATTATCCTGTAAATCGAGGAATGCAAAAGGGAAATTCGTCTTTAGTGAGTGATAAAAAAGCAAATAAATAGGGTCCGATTCAAAAAAAATAAAAAAAATTCCTAACGATTTAATTGCTAAATTAACCCAAAAATTTACGGTTAAAGATTGGATACAAATATATGGGCAAACACTGTAGAAAAAATAATGCCAATAAAAAACTTTAGACAATGAAAATTAAATTGTTGCGACTCAACGAGAAGAATAGATATTTACATATTTATAATCGTTTTTATTGCCAAAAAAATATTATTCCTATTGGCAGTGATTGTCATGCTGCGTATATTCTAAACGCTTTGAATTTAAGGAAACAATCGATTGTTTTTGATTGGCTTTTTTGCAATTCGAAAAAGGGAGTTGAATATGTCAATAAGATGATAGAAACAAATTTTTCTGATTTTTTATGCAATTTGACCAAGAACGAAAGACAACATATTATTTCTGAAAATTATCCTTATGTAGAGTTTTTTCATGAAAAGAATTTAATTGATTCCTCGACCGATCGTAATAAAATGAGCAAAAGAGGAAAAAGATTTCTAGAGGCAATTGAAAAAGAATCTTGTATTTTATTGTTTGTATGTTGCAAATTATGAGTTTTTTAAAAAAGAAAGCGATACCGATTATTTTATCGAAACTTTGCATCAATTGAACATATTAACTAAGAATGCACATTCCATAAAAATATTTATCAAATGCAATCAAAATGTAAATAATTTCGAGCAAATTAATTATTTTGTAAATTCTTGTAATGAACTAAAAAATGTTAAAGCTGTAAAATATTTTCTCGACACCCAAAAATATGGTGCTTGGGGGAATGCAAAAGATTATATACCTTTGTTAACAGCTTTAGAAATTCCGGTAAAAAAACACTTTCTACCAAAAGTTTTTATCAAATAAAATTATACAATATAAATCTCGAGAGAAAAAAATATATATTTACGAAAGCACCCATATTTTGGTGGGTACTTATGGATTCATTTAAAGAAAAACCATGAAGCAGTTAAAGAAAACATATTATGATTTTTTGATAGAAATTATAACGTATATTGTGATAATAGTATCGGTTGTTTTTTTATTTATTAATTATCAACAATTACCAACAACAATTCCGATTCATTTCAATGCGCGTGGTGAAGTTGATGGTGTTGGAGAAAAATACACGCTCTATATTTTGGTGTTGATACAAATTATTCTTTTTATTGGTCTCAATTTTCTGAGTAAAAAACCGCATCTCTATAATTATCCTGTACCCATTACCGACGATAATAAAGCACAACAATATCAATTGGCAAGTCGTTTTATTCGGGTGCTTAACCTGTTTATTAGTTTTATTTTTTTCTTGCTAATTTATGAGACTATTTCAGTTGCTTTAGAGAAATCGAACGGTTTGGGAGAGTGGTTTTTACCGCTATTTCTTGGCCTCACCTTCGTACCGACTTTGGTATATTTGGTGCGAGCCAGTAAAATTAAATAAACTTAATCCATAAAATACATTTGCACCTCAAGCGAAGGAAAAATATCTAAAAAGATAATATAAAATAAATATCAACTGCTAGAGTAATAAAATAACAGTGGTAGGACAATTGAACGCATATTTGTTTTATCAAGTAAATCTTTGTATCTTAGCAAAAGATGTATACTGCTACATGAAGATAGTTTTATCAATATCTCAATTTTTGTGTTGTGCAAAAAGTCTCGTTTCTTCTTTGGCTTATTTGCATGATGATTCTTATATACGAAACTCGAAAGAGTTTATCAACTAAGCCCTGCTAAGATCTAAAAAGCAGGGAAAAACAGCTTACGAAATTTAACGTTTAACTTATATCATCGTTCTTCTTTTTCGATTCTATAAAGCTAATTAATTTACTACATGCATTTATAGGAAAAAAAGAAGAACACTATTACAAAAAAAAATATTATGGAGTACAATGTAGTTTTTACGACGGGGATCAGTGATATGATCAGAGAGCACTTGAGGAGGAAACTAGTAAACCCACAAGTAGAGAATTTATTAACCGAAGAAATCAGAAACATGGAGTTGGTTTCTCGAAAAGAATTACCTGCAGATATAGTAAATATCAACCGAAAAGTACGCGTAAAAAATCACACAAAAGGGACTGAACAAGATTATATTTTCTTGTCGAGTAACTTCCGTGAAAAGCCAAAGAAAAATAAATATTCTATTCTTTCTTCAATGGCATTGGTTACACTTGGGCGCAAAACAGGAGATCGCTTTACTTGGCCGTTTGATGAAGGAGAAATGGATATAGAAATTCTAAGTGTAGAAGATTATTCAAACCCTAACTAATTTTTTAGCGTTTAAATAAATACATTAAGCGAAGAGCAATACAAAATTTTTTATCGAAAAACAGCAAGCTTTTTTTAATAAGCTCTGCTGTTTTTTTTGCACACAACTCAAAAATAATAATCACATAAGATAAGTATGCAGCCAATATTTTTTGTAGAAAAAATACGTATATTCAACAAATATTGAAAAATAAAAAAATATGAACTATTCTATTCTCGACTTGGCCTATGTAATGAAAGGAGATACGTTTACACAAACTTTCGAGAAATCAGCATTATCAATCCAACTTGCAGAAGATTTAGGATATACCAGATATTGGGTTTCGGAGCATCATAACATGGCAAACGTTATCAGTTCGGCAACAAGCATTTTGATTGGTTACTTGGCAAGTAAAACTAAAAAAATACGTGTTGGTTCGGGCGGAATAATGTTGCCCAACCATACCACCTTATCCGTTGCAGAACAGTTTGGTACCCTCGATGCAATGTATCCCAATAGAATAGATTTAGGTTTAGGGCGAGCTCCAGGAACAGATGCGCTAACAGCACAACGATTGAGAAGAGGCATTTTAGACTATAATTATCCTTTTGAACAGCATATAGAAGAACTAGAGCTTTATTTTTCTATAGAAAATGCTCAATCAAAAGTGAGAGCTTTACCAGGAGAAGGAGCAAATGTACCTTTGTATATGCTAGGTTCTAGTACCGATTCTGCCTATCTATCGGCAAAACTAGGTTTACCCTATGCATTTGCAGGTCATTTTGCGCCAGCTCAGTTCTTCGCAGCCCATAAAATTTATCATGAGAATTTTCAACCATCAGAACGACTAGCAAAACCATACATGCTTTTGTGCGCAAATTTTATTCTGGCCGATACAGTAGAAGAAGCACATTATTTGTCCAAAACCATGTATCAATCATTTGCAAATATTGTAACCGATCATCGTAAACCGATTGTTTCACCCGAGGAAACTTCATTAGAAAATCTAAGCAAAGAACAACTTGCAGTAGTACAAAACATGACAGCTTTCAGTTTTGTCGGAGATATAGGAACAGTGAAGTCTGATTTAGAGCAATTCCTTCGCCCAAATCCGGTCGATGAAATTATTGTATCAACCAATATTTATAACCTTCAGAAAAAATTACATTCTTATCAATTAGCCGCAGAAGTTTTTAATACAAAATAGGTTACTTACTTTGAATGATAAACTCTATATTTGTGAGAATTTATTAAAAAAGAACATGCACTCAATCGAAGAACTTCATCAAATAATCGATCAAGCTATCGAAAAAAATTTAGATATTAAATCGCCAAGGGAACTTTATGAGCCGATTGAATATATTTTAGGAATCGGAGGAAAAAGAATTCGTCCGTTGATTGTACTGATGGGCAATCAAATGTTCAACGGTCTAATAGAAGATGCCGTGAAACCTGCCATAGCGATGGAATATTTTCATAATTTTACCCTGATGCACGATGATATTATGGATTCTGCTCCGCTGCGTCGTGGGAAAGAAGCGGTGCATATTAAATACGGTATAAATTCAGCAATTTTATCAGGAGATACCATGCTGATTCGGGCATACGAGTTATTAGAAGACTTACCAAATGATGTGTTTAAGGAAGCCATCCGACTATTCAATAAAACTGCAATCGAATTATGCGAAGGACAACAGTACGATGTAAATTATGAAACCCAAAAAGAGATTTCTTTCGAAGATTATTATAAAATGATCAAAGGAAAAACAGCTGTTTTGGTGGGGGCTTGTCTCAAATTAGGAGCACTTATTGCTGGTGCCCCCAAAGAAGAAGCTGATCGGCTGTACGAAATAGGGCTTAATTTGGGTATTGCTTATCAACTAAAAGACGATTATCTTGATGTCTTTGGTACATCGGTGAAGATTGGTAAAAAACATGCCGGTGATATTTATGAAAATAAGAAAACTATACTTTTTGTGACTGCACTCCAAAATGCTGATGCAAAAGAGCGAGACGAGTTATTGTATTGGTACAACATAAAAGCAGAAAACATAGACAAAGTGTATGCGGTAGAAAAATTATATCGAAAACTAAAAGTTAATAAACAAATAGCACAACTGATAAAAGATTATACAAAAAAAGCGAAGCAATTAATAGACGAAGTAGCAGTCGCCGAAGAAAAAAAATATTATTTACGAGAGTTGAGTGAAATGTTAATCGATCGCCAAGAGTAAACTATGCAATTTCGGACAGAAATTACCCCCAAAAAACCACCTTTTTTTATCCATCATAAACATAAAATTGTATCGATAGGATCATGCTTTGCACAAGAAATAGGAGCTAGAATGTCGAATGCAAAATTCAATATTCAGACCAATCCTTTTGGGATTTTGTTTCATCCATTGGCTATAGAAAACGCATTGGGCAGAATCCATTCTCGTATACATTACATAACCAACGAAATATTCGAGTATAATAATTTATTTTTTTCATGGGATCATCATTCGAGTTTTAGTAACCCATCGAAAGTAGAATGCATCAATCAAATTAATCAATCTATAGAATTTTACAACGACTTCTGTAGAAACGCAGATTATTTTATTGTAACTCTTGGGACTGCATGGGTATATAAGATAAAAAGTATGGATTTGATAGTAGCAAACTGTCATAAATTACCCCAACGAGAATTCGAAAAAAAAATACTATCAACCCAAGAAATTTATCAATCATTGCAGACGATAATGCAATTGATCCTAGACATGGCACCGACTGCAAAAATTATTTTCACAGTAAGCCCAGTTCGTCATATCAAGGATGGATTGATGGAAAACCATGTTAGTAAAGGTCGATTGATTAACGCAGTTTACGAAATAGAAAAACAATACAATGAGTTGTTTTATTTTCCGGCATATGAACTAATGATGGACGATTTACGAGATTATCGATTTTATAAAAATGATTACCTTCATCCGAATGAATTAGCAATCGATTACATTTGGGATAAGTTTACACAAACTTGGATGCAGCCACACACACATGATCTACTAAACGATATAAAAAAAGTAAATCAAGCCTTAGGACATCGAGCTTTTAATGAACAATCCATACAACATCAATCTTTTTTATACAATACTATAAAAGAAATGAAAAGATTGAATGAAAAACTCACCGAAAACAACTATAAAAAAGAAATAGAATTACTAGAACAAAAACTTGGAAAATGCTAATCGATACCCATACGCATCTTTATTCTGAGCAATTTGATGAAGACCGAAACGAAATGATTCAGCGAGCCTTAGCGGTTGGTGTAGAGCAGTTTTATATGCCAGCAATAGATTCATCGTATACAGAAGCAATGCTTCAATTGGAAAGACAATATCCAGAAAACATACACGCTATGATAGGGTTGCACCCAACCTCTGTAAGTGCTGAAAATGTGGAAGAAGAGCTGACTCATGTAAAGCATTGGTTAACCAAAAGAACATTTAAAGCAGTTGGTGAAATTGGCATAGATTTGTATTGGGAAAAAGAAAATTTAGTAATACAGCAAAAAGCTTTTAAAGAACAAATTCAGTTAGCCAAACAATATCACTTACCGATTGTGATCCATTGTCGAGAAGCTTTCGAAGAAGTTTTTGATGTTTTGGAAGATGAAAAAGAGGATACACTTTTTGGAGTCTTTCATTGTTTTACTGGAACAATAGAAGATGCAAAACGCGCACTGGATTATAACATGCATTTGGGTATAGGAGGTGTGGTAACATTCAAGAATGGAAAAATTGATCAGTTTCTCCATGAAATTCCTCTAGAAAAAATAGTATTAGAAACAGATAGTCCATATTTAGCCCCGACACCCTATAGAGGCAAGCGAAATGAGAGTAGTTACCTCACTCGAGTGGTAGAAAAATTAGTTGATATTTATAGAAAAACTCCTGCCGAAATTGCCGAACAAACAACTGCGAACGCTCTATCAATTTTCGAACGAAGCTAAAATTCAGCATAGAATATTCATCAAATCCATTATATTTGCAAAGAAATCCTTTTAAAAATGAAATACAAAAGAATACTCCTCAAGTTAAGTGGAGAAGCCTTAATGGGTGATTTACAATATGGTATAGATCCTGCAATTTTACAACAATATGCAGAACAGATAAAAGAAGTCGTAGATTTAGGTTGTGAAGTTGCCATAGTCATCGGAGGAGGAAATATTTTTAGAGGAGTACAAGGTGTCGCCTCGGGGATGGATCGCGTGCAAGGTGATTATATGGGGATGCTTGCAACTGTAATCAACAGTATGGCTTTGCAGGGTGCTTTGGAAGATATCGACCTGAAAACACGTCTACAAACCGCAATTCGTATGGAGCAAATTGCAGAACCTTTTATCAAAAGAAGAGCAACAAGACATCTAGAAAAAGGACGTGTCGTTATTTTTGGTGCAGGAACCGGAAATCCATATTTTACTACCGATACAGCAGCAGTATTGCGCGCCATTGAAATTAACGCAGATGTAATTCTGAAGGGAACTCGGGTAGACGGCATCTATACTGCAGACCCTGAAAAGGATAAAAATGCAGAAAAATTCGATACGATTACGTATGAAGAAGTATACAATAAAGGTTTGAAAATCATGGATATGACAGCCTTTACTTTAAGTGATGAAAACAATTTACCGATTATCGTATTTGATATGAATACGAATGGTAATCTGAAGAATTTAGTTTTAGGAGAAAAAGTAGGAACATTGGTAACAAATAATTAAATCCCGAAATGGAAGAATTAGATTTAATCATTGCACAAGCAAAAGAACAAATGCAAAAAACCATGGAGCACTTGGATAATGCATTCGGAAAATTAAGAGCCGGTAAAGCATCACCAGCCATGTTGAGTACTGTAAAAATCGATTATTATGGTAGTGTTACACCATTAAGTCAGGTAGCGAATATCAATACACCCGATGCGATGACCATTAGCGTACAACCTTGGGAACGTAACTTAATAGGTGAAATAGAAAAAGCAATCATCAACTCTAACCTTGGATTTGCACCATCCAACAATGGAGATATGATTATTATTAACATTCCACCATTGACAGAAGAACGTCGTAAAGAATTATCTAAATTAGCTAAGGCAGAAGCTGAACATGCAAAAGTTAGCATTCGTAATGCACGAAAAGATGCCAACAACAATCTAAAAAATATAAAAGATATTTCTGAAGATGTTGTAAAAGGATATGAAAATGACATACAAGATTTAACAGATAACTACATCAAGAATATCGATGTAGCTTTTGCTAAAAAAGAGTCAGAAATCATGAAAGTATAATACAATCAAGCATTTATTATACACAAATTGATAAAAAATATCAATGAAAAGCAGCATAATGCTGCTTTTTTTATTTACTTTGCAAAAATTGCAAAAATGGGTAAATATATACTTTGTTTATCTTTCTTTCTCGCTTCCTTTGTACAAGCACAACAACTTATTCGCGTTTATGATGCAACGGATGAATTTCGTGTTTCTAAAGCAAAAATTCTAAACACCGATAATCAATTAATTGGACTGACCGATGAAAAAGGAGAACTATTACTTGCTAAATTCTATGCAAAAATTATAGTTTATCAAGATGGATACGATACACAACTTATACATCTTTCACCAACCCAAAACCCAATCGATGTTTACCTAGAACCTTCGTATATAGAGCTAGAGCAAGTGAGTGTTGGGCAAGAAAATCAGAATAAATTGGGCAAAAACTTTATGCAACAAGTTGTAAATCGGATCAAAGAAAATGATCTGAATACGGCAGATTCTTATTTTTTCAGGAGTTATACCAAATATTGGAGCTCTGTAAACAAAGATTCTATTCCATTTATCCTACAACCCAAAAGTGAACGAGATGTTATTAGCAATCATTGGCGAACTATTTTAGAAAAGAGTCATTTATTTCTAGGTGAACGAGCAATGGATCATAAATACGCCAAAAAATTTGGACGCAAGAACATTGTCCAATCTTCTAAAATTGCAGGAATCAATTCGCCAATTCATGAGTATTTAGCCATACAACCGGTTGCATTACAATTCAATAGGCCAACAATTAATTTCTTTTTTCGTGATATCATCAATCCAATTTCCACAGAAGGTTTAGCGTATTACCGCTTTATTATCAAAGAAAAAACCATCTACAATAACCGTCCAACTACTATAATATCTTTTACTCCGTCCAAGCGAACAAGCGAACAACAATTCAAGGGAATATTATATATCGACGACGAAACTCTGGGTTTAACAAAATTCAAAGCAGAGAACTTTTTTAGTGATGAAATTGCCGAAATTGATGCCGATTGGAAGCTCGTTAACGGATTGTGGTTTCCGTATAAACAAAAGTTTCTCTTAGATGCAGGGAATTTTGGATACAATGCAAATGCTAATAAAGAAAATGAAGAAGAAAAAGAACAAGCAGAAAAAATATGGATACATATAGAAATAGCCATATCCAACTTACAATCACCACATTCTTATAAAAGAAAAGAGTTTGCAGGCTACGAAAATGAAATTGCCTTTCAGAATATGAAACCAGGTAGATGGGAAGATGTGATGCAAAATTATCGAAACCAAAACCTTACGACAATCGAACAAAACACCTATCCAATTATCGATAGTCTAAGCGGTGATACATACGCTAAAAAACAAAAAATAATGCGTTTTCTAGCAACGGGCGGAAAAATAAGTTTTGGAAAAATCGATGCCGACGTCACGAAATTCTTGTCGTTCAACAATTACGAAGGAACTCGCTTGGGAGCAGCACTAAGCACGAACGAAAAAGCAAGTCAGAACTATTCCCTCAACGCATATGCCGCGTACGGCACGAAAGATAACGCCTGGAAATGGGGAAGTGGTCTGGATGTTTTTGTCAATAAGCCATATTCGGGTAGAATACAACTCAATTATGCACAAGACATAAGTCCGTCTGGCAAAACGAGTAACTTGCTACAAAACGGCTACAATCGTTTTATGAACCATACTTTGGGTAATTTATACAACGATCAGTTTTATCATTACCACCGTTATACGTTGGGGTATGAACAAGATATCTTCAATAATTTCACGTTCAATGCCTCTACAAGTTACGAAAAACAAAGTGCGAATTTTGATTATTTATACCAAAATATAAATAAATCCTACCATACTTTATACAGCAAATTGGCTTTGCGCTGGGCACCAAAAGACCAATATATCCGTACACCATACGGGAAAGTTACGGTAGAAAGAGGCCATACAATTTTCTATTTTACACTACAAAAATATTGGGATTTATTCGATGCTGATTTTTCTCCGGTACGAATGAATTTTTCGTATTATGATATTTTGGAGAATTATTTTGGTGAAACTCATCTCAATATCAATGCTGGAATGTTGATTGGCAATGCACCGATTATGAATCATTTCGAATCGTCTGGTAATGCAAAACTCGGAGGATTCCCTAAAAATTTTCAGCTTGCAGGATTGAATAACTTTGAAACGATCCGTGCCGGAGAGTTTTATTCTTCTCAATTCTTATCTTTTCAAGTGAAACATACATTTGGTGGTTTTGATTGGTTCGGTCGAGCTGTCTTTCCATTGTTTATATACCGCGGAGCATTGGGCGAAATGAAAAATGCAAACCTACACACTGTTTTTGAATATAAGCAATTAAACCATTATTACCAAGAAGCAGGTGTAGAGTTTAATCATTTAATTTTTAATACGTTCGGTCTTGGGACTTATTATCGATTTGGCGCATATCAATACCCGAAATTCAAAGATAATTTCTTCTTAAAGTTAACGTTTCGACTCAATTTATATTGATTTTTTAAGAATCGAAATCATAGAATTCAACCTATCGGATACTACCAGAAAACTTGTAGAAAATTTTAGAGCTTAGCAAAAATTATGCCTCCTATTTTCTAAAGGTAAATAAAAGTATTAATTTTGTGAAACTATAGAATTTTAGAAATGCAATCATACAGTATAAAAACCTTGTTGGAGAAAGGCAAAGAAGTAGCCTTGCAAGAAGTAAGTATTCATGGATGGGTGAGATCTTTTCGTAGTAATCGATTTATCGCACTCAATGATGGATCTTGTTTAAAAACAATTCAAGTCGTTGTAGATTTTGATAAGTTTGATGAAGAACTTATTCAACAAATTACTACAGCAGCATCCTTACAAGTTGTAGGAGAAGTAGTAGAAAGCCAGGGTAAAGGGCAAGAAATAGAGATCGTAGCCAAAGATATCAAAGTGCTAGGCGTTGCAGCTTCTGAAGAGGTTCAGGGGACAATTCTACAGCCCAAAGCACACTCATTAGAAAAGTTGCGCGAACAAGCACATCTGCGTTTTCGTACCAATCTGTTTGGTGCTGTAATGCGAGTGAGAAATGCGTTGATGTTTGCAATTCATCAATACTTCAATGAGCTCGATTTTGTCTATATTAACACACCTATAATCACAGGCTCTGATGCAGAAGGAGCAGGAGAGATGTTTCATGTGACAAATTTCGATTTAGATAATTTACCACGTACCGAAGACGGCAAAGTAGACTATAGCCAAGATTTCTTTGGGAAAGCGACAAACCTTACAGTTTCTGGACAATTAGAAGGGGAAGCTGCCGCTATGGGGTTGGGTAAAATCTATACATTCGGACCGACTTTCCGTGCAGAAAATTCGAATACTTCACGTCATTTAGCTGAGTTTTGGATGATCGAACCCGAGATGGCTTTTTATAATTTGGATCAAAATATGGATTTGGCCGAGGATTTCCTGAAATATGTTATCCAATATGCCAAAGATAAATGTCCAGAAGATTTGGCATTTTTAGCCGAACGTTATGCCAAAGAACAAAGTCAGAAACCAGCCGATGAGCGATCAGAGTTAGGTTTGATGGATCGTTTAGATTATGTTTTGAATAATCGTTTTATTCGCTTATCTTACACCGAAGCTATTGATATTCTGAAAAATTCTAAGCCAAACAAAAAAGGAAAATTCAAATATCCGGTAGATGGTTGGGGTGTGGATTTACAATCTGAACACGAACGTTATTTGGTAGAAAAACATTTCAAAACACCAGTAATTTTGTTCGATTACCCACAAGAAATTAAAGCCTTCTATATGCGCCTAAACGAAGACGGAAAAACAGTTCGTGCAATGGATGTTCTCTTCCCTGGAATTGGTGAAATTATAGGCGGATCACAAAGAGAAGAACGTTTAGATGTGTTGGACGAAAGAATAAAACAGTTTGGTATCGATCAAGAAGAAATATGGTGGTATAGAGACACACGCCGCTTTGGTACCGTACCACATTCGGGTTTTGGATTAGGACTAGAACGCTTGGTTCTTTTTGTGACCGGAATGGGAAATATACGCGATGTTATTCCGTTCCCTAGAACCCCGAACAATGCAGAATTTTAGTATAAGAAGTTAATCGAGTAGAAGAAAAATCATATGTTAAAGCAGGAATTAAATCTAAAATTACAACAAAAGTTATCACCACAACAAATTCAATTAATGAAGTTGGTGCAATTACCTACTGTTGCCTTTGAACAAAGAGTGAAAGAGGAGTTAGAAGAGAATCCTGCTTTGGACGAAGATTCACCTAATTACGAAGATGAATTCGAGATGTCGAATGATAACGACTGGGATTCGCAAGATGAATACCAAGAAGAAAATGTTATCGATACAAGCGACATCAATATCGATGAGTATTTGAGTGATGATGATATCCCGAATTATAAAACCTATACCAATAATTATAGCGATGACGATGACGAAAAATCTGTTCCTTATGCACAAGGAGTTTCGTTTATCGAGTATCTAGAAAAACAATTGTATACTAATCGTTTGACAGAAGAAGAATATGAAATCGCAGAATTTATTATCGGAAATATTGATGAAGATGGCTACATCCGCCGCGATCTAAAAGCTCTGGTCGATGATTTAGCATTTTCGCAGAATATCTATACCGAATTAGAAGTAGTAGAAAATTTACTTGTAAAATATATTCAACGAATGGATCCTGTTGGTGTAGGAGCAAGAGATTTGCAAGAATGCTTGTTGATACAACTCGAGAATAAAACCCAAAACGAGTCTATCGAATTGGCCGAAAAATTAATTACTGAATCGTTTGATGCATTTACGAAAAAACATTATACAAAATTAATGACCAAGTATGGTGTGAACGAAGATGAATTGAGAGACGCAATTAGCGAAATCGAACGATTGAATCCAAAGCCAGGAAAATCATTCTCGAGTAGTAGTAAAATTATCGAACAAATTACACCCGATTTTACGATTACAATAGAGAATAGTGAGCTAAATCTTTCTCTTAACGGTAGGAATGTACCAGAATTGCGTATCTCCTCTGCTTATGCAGAAATGCTCGAAACTTATAAAAAAACAGAGAATAAATCCAATGAGCAAAAAGAGGCAGTATTGTTTGTTAAACAAAAATTAGACTCGGCCAAATGGTTTATTGATGCAGTACAGCAAAGACGAAACACGCTCATGATTACCATGCAGGCAATCATGAAGTTTCAGAAAGAATATTTTCTTACAGGAGACGAAACCAAAATCAAACCAATGATTCTGAAAGATATATCTGATCTTATCGGTATGGATATCTCAACAGTTTCTCGAGTAGCTAACAGTAAATATGTACAAACACCCTACGGCACTTTTTTAATCAAAGATTTATTCTCAGAGAGTTTAACAAATGACGAAGGTGAAGAAGTCTCGACCAGAGAAATCAAACGCATATTACAAGATGTCATTAACGAAGAAAATAAACGTACACCGTTGACAGATGAAAAACTAACGGAAATACTAAAAGAAAAAGGCTACCCAATTGCGCGCAGAACTATTGCAAAATACCGTGAACAATTGAGTATTCCGGTAGCGAGATTACGTAAAGAAATCTAAAATATTTTGCCATAAAAAAACCAGCTAACGCTGGTTTTTTTATTCAATCTGGATAGGTGTTGTTCGAATTCTATTTCAAAATCTAGGTTGCTTTTTTCTGTAGTATCTTGTAAGCTTGCCGAGTAGGTAGATGATTTTTTATCGACGGAGATTGTTGTAACTTCCAAATTAAAAGAGCGAATTTCACCATTTATAGCATCAAATCATCCAAACAGATATTTTGAATGATTAGTGATAAATTCTGAAATTTGTTTTAGCCTATCATTTTTTCTGCAAGAATTATTTCTAAGAATTGATAAAGTCAAAATACATTCGATAATCGTTTCGTCGGAATTTTTCATAAAAATCTCTTTATTGATTGAACAAGTAAACAAACTAAATAGGAAGACAAATAAACCAAGAATAGAGTTTTTTCTCTATAAGGAAATTGGATTTTAGTAAAAGTAGAGATATACTTTTTTGCTTTGTACGATGAGAACAAGTATCTTTGATAATGTTAAAAAATATAAAAAGATAAAATGAGAAAGACATTGATGAAAACGTCGTTGCTTTTGAGTTTTTTGGCTCTCGGTAACACTCTTTTTGCACAAGGCGGAGGAATGTGGATACCGACAGAACTGAACGAAAAAGAAATGAAAGAAATGGGACTAAAAATTTCTGCAACCGATATTTTTAGTAACGGGAAAAAGAGCATAAACAATGCCATTGCCCATTTTGGCGGTGGATGTACATCAGAAGTAATATCCCCAAATGGATTGTTGCTAACCAATCATCACTGTGGATATGGTCAAATCCAAAGTCATTCGTCATTAGAGAACGATTATTTAAAAGATGGCTTTTGGGCCAAAGATATGAAAGCAGAATTACCAAATAAAGGACTCACAGCTACTTTTATTGTAGATATTATCGATGTTACAGATAAAATTTTACAAGGAGTAACTGATAATATGCCAGAGGAGCAACGGATGGAGTTGGTGAAACAAAACATACAAACACTTTCTGCACAAACCGAAACAAAATCGTACCAAGAAAATTATGTTCGACCATTTTACAAAGGGAATAAATACTACCAATTTATCACCGAAACCTTCCGCGATGTACGTCTAGTAGGAGCTCCACCTTCGGCAATAGGTAAATACGGTAGTGATACCGATAACTGGGTTTGGCCAAGACACACAGGAGATTTTGCATTGTTTAGAATTTACGCTGATAAAAACAATCAACCTGCAGATTACTCACCAAACAATGTACCTTACAAACCAAAACATTTTTTACCGGTAAATATTGGTGGGATAAAAGAAGGTGATTTTACATTTGTTTACGGATTTCCAGGAACAACGGATGAATATCTACCAGCTTCATCATTGCTTCAAATCCAAGATGTGATAAATCCTGCTAGGATAGGAGCAAGAACGATTGCACTGCAGCATATAGATAAAAAAATGCGTGAAGATGATGCAACGCGTATCAAATATGCCTCTAAGCAAGCGAGAATTTCTAATGCACACAAAAAATGGATAGGAGAAAAATTAGGATTAGAAAGGAGTAAAGCTGTAGAATTGCGTTTGGCTAAAGAAAATGATTTTGCAAAAAGAATAGCCAAAAATAAACAACAAAAGAAAACATACGGGAATATCATTCAACAATTGAATGCGTTGAACAAAGAAAATGAAAAGTTTGCGGTTGCAACCACCTTGTTTGGCGAAATTTTCTCTACAAACTCAGAAACTTTTCGTATGACTTTGGCATTGAATAATTTAGCCAATTCATATAAAAAAGAAAGTTATCAGAATATTAAATCTCGTGTAATCAACCAATTAAATGGGATGTATAAAGATTATGATGCAGCCTTGGATCAGACTATTTCTGCAGAATTAATCGAATATTACAATACCACAATGCCCAAAGACTTATTGCCAAAAAAAGTTGCTTCGGCAGAAGAGATACAAACTGTTTTGGATAATACGTTGATTAACGGAACAGCAACAATTAATGGCAAAACTCTGCTAACTTCCTTAGAAGAATTATCGAAGAATGACGATGAATTTATTAAAGCAATACAGCAAGATCCTTTGGTATTATTGGTTAAGCGTTATTTGGATACTTATCAAGAAAAAGTTAGTACACAATATTTAGCGAACCAAAACAAAATGAATCAGCTGATGCGTACCTATATGAAAGCACAATTGGAAGTGTTTTCTGATCAAAAACTATTCCCAGATGCCAATTCTACTTTGCGCGTAACCTATGGTAAAGTTGATGGATATCAGCCGCGTGATGCAGTTTATTATGAGCCAGTTACATATTTAGATGGTGTGGTAGAAAAACATATTCCGGGAGATTATGAGTTCGATTTGCCACAACCATTGATTGATTTGTATAACAAAAAAGATTTTGGGAAATACGCAGATAAAAATGGAAAATTACCCGTTAATTTTATTGCAACCAATCACACAACGGGCGGTAATTCTGGAAGCCCGGCAATTGATGGAAATGGAAATTTGGTAGGATTGAATTTTGACCGTGTTTGGGAAGGAACAATGTCTGATTTGAATTATGATCCAGAAATTTGTAGAAACATTATGGTTGATGCACGATATATTTTATGGGTTATCGAAAAATATGGAAAAGCTGACCACTTAATAAAAGAAATGAAAATCGTAACTAAATAATTTTTAATTCAGTTTATGAGTCCAGTAAAATCCCGTATATGCATACGGGATTTTTTGTTTAATAACTTTTCCTATAATATATATTATGTTAAATAGAAAGATTGAGTTTAAGAAAAGCTATCATTTTTATTTGATAGCTTATAAATGTAATTTAATCAACTCATTCTTCTTCTGTATTTTTCATCGCCATAAGTAAAGCATATGCACCTTTCGAAACATATTTTTTGTTAGAATCTAATGGCGACTCAATTGCAACCATATTTTGTTCTACTTTACCTATTTTCACTTTTTTCATCTTATACGTGTTATTGCTAAGCACTTCATACACATAATCTTTACCTTCAAAATGTACTACAGATTCTTCAGGTAAAACTTGCGCAAACTGATTAGCAAACGATAATTCTACTGTAAAATACATTTTAGAAATCATTTGTTGTGGCAAAGGATTAGACAACTGAGCCAAGACATTTACAGATCCATCAGAATTGACTTCTTGACCAATAGAAATCACCTTAGCTTCGTATTTTTGCTCTGGGTTTTGATTGGTTGACGCTAAAATTTTTTGACCAATTTTCAATGCAGCTAATTGATTTTCAAAGGCTTTTATTTCCAATAATGGTGTTGAAGATTGGATAATTTCCAACAAAGGTTCTGAAGCCGAAACATATTGACCTCGATTTACAGAAACCTTATTTATGGCGCCCGAAACCGGCGAAACAACCGTTAAATTTCTTTTGATAGCATTTACGGTGACCGAATTTGGTGACAAATGCATCAAGTGTAATTTTTCTTCCAAAGCCCTTTTCTTGATCAGCAATAATTTTCGATCGGCTTGTGCTTCTTCCAAAATTTTGGTGCTTGCCGCCTGCGCTTCATTCAGTTCTTTTTGTCGTTTAAAGTTAGATTCCGCCTTCTCCAACAAAGCTTTTGTCGTGAGATATTCCTCTTGTATTTGCACAAACATTGGGTCTTCTAACACTGCCAAAACTTGCCCTTTTTTCACATACGTTCCCGGAATTACCTGAATCGACTTCACAAAACCACCTAGCATATGCGTTACCGAAATTCGGTCTTGCGGCAACACTTGAGTTCTTGCGCTCAATTGCATCGTAGCATTCAGGTCTATCGTTTCTACTTTCACGGTTTCGATCGTGAGTTGTTTTTGCTGCGCTTGGGTTAATGTTATTTCCTGTGTGTTTTCGGTTTCTCGAAGCGTTTTGTTTTCTTCTTTTTGAGAGGTACAAGCACTGAAATTCATTCCGATAATCAATGCCCAAATATAGTTTTTCATTATTCGTTTGTTAAAAAATTAAAAGTTATAACCGATTGATTTCGTTGCAAAAGTTGATCTGCAAATTGATTCTGAATCTGAATCACCTGATCATTTTGCACCACCCAATCGAGATAATTGATTTCACCGCTCAACAATTGTTGCGAAATGGTTTGTTGTAAAAGTTGCGTTTCTGGCCACTGAACCGATTGATACGAAGTAAGCACTTTGTCTAACGCGTCAATTTCGTTGTTGATTTGTTGCACTTGATTCGACCAGTTTTTTTGTTCGATTTGCAATTGATTTTCTTGCATTTGCACCAAAACTTCTGCCGATTCGATGTTCGATCGAATGCTTCCAGAAAAAAGCGGAACCGCAACACCCACCATCAAACCTTGGTAGCGTTTGTCATTAAGTTCCTTAAAACTCTGATTAAAATATCCTACCGAAAACTCTGGCAACCGCTTTGTTTTCTCCACATCTACTTGCATTTGATTGATAAGAAGTTTCTCTTTTTCTACTTCTATTTGTGCCGATGTTGTTCCGATTTGCTTTTGGGGTAGGAAAAAATCTTGCTCGGTTTTGGGTTCGATGGGTTCTTCGATTTGCAACAAATTCTGAAGGTTCCAACAAATAGACTGCAATTGAGATTGGATAAAAACAGCTTCATTTTTCAAGTTCTGAAAACGAATTTTAGCCATCGAAACCTCTGCTCGATTGCTCTCTCCTTTTTGGAAACGCAAAGAAGCCTTCGCTAAAAAATCTTCATATATCTTTAGATTTTTTTTGAGAATAGCTTGTTTCAATTGCCAATATTGCCAAGCAACATATTGGTCTGCAATTTTTTTTTCGAAAACCTGCTCGCCTAATTTTTCTTGCATTTTCGCCTTTTTGATCCGTTGCTGATTCACATTTCGTTGTTTCTGAAAATAAGTAGGAAATGGGATTTTCTGAACAACACTAATTTTTTCATCAAACAAATCACTATTGATTTTTCCGAATTCGACTGAAAAATCCGTAGGTGCCAAACCTAAATTGGAACGATTGTTCTTTTGATGGTACGCGGTTTCAAAACGAGCTTGCTTCAAATGTAAATTCTGATTTTTTCCGACCGAAATCATTTCGTCATACGTCATAATTTGTTGCGCACTAAGCGAATTTCCTATCAAAAGAAACAAGAAAATACTGACCGTTTTTAGCGGTGTGGATACTTTGGATTTCATATGTGTTTTTTCGAATAAAATGTATAAAATGGGTAAAACAAAAAGAGTGAGAAAGGTGGCAATCAATAAACCTCCGATGACCACAGTGGCCAAAGGACGTTGTACTTCTGCACCCGAACCGTGACTGAGCGCCATAGGTAAAAAGCCAAGCGATGCAACCGAAGCTGTCATCAGAACAGGACGTAAACGGGTACGAGTTCCCATCAGAACAACGCGCGGAATATTGTGAATGCCTTGTGCTTTGAGGCGATTATATTCGGACACCAACACGATGCCGTTGAGTACCGCCACTCCGAAAAGTGCAATAAAACCAACGCCTGCACTGATGCTGAAAGGCATGCCTCGAAGAACTAATAAGTAAATGCCGCCAATAGAAGACAAAGGAATAGCGGTATAAATCAATAAACTGTATTTGATTGATTTGAAGGCAAAATACAACATCAGAAAAATCAATAAGAGAGCTACAGGAACTGCGACTCCTAAGCGTTTTTTGGCCTGATTGAGGTTTTCGAAAGCGCCGCCATACGTTGCATAATATCCTGAAGGAAATTGAATTTTTGCGGCCACTTGTGCTTGTAAATCTTCTACAACGGTTTGCACATCTTTATCTTTCACATTGAATCCTACAATAATTCTTCTCTTGGCATCTTCTCGCTGAATTTGGTTTGGCGTGTTTTTATAAGCCACTTCGGCCACTTGAGAAAGCGGAATTTGCAACCCGGAATCGGTAGGAAGCAGCAGATTTTGAATATCGGTTATCGATGCTCTACTTTTTTCATCCAAGCGAACCGTTAAATCAAAACGTCTTTGTCCTTCGAAAACATTTCCGGTTGTTTGACCTGCAAACGACATATTGATGATTTTATTCGCATCGCCAATACTCAGACCATGTTGAGCCAATAACGCACGGTTGAATTCTATCACCACTTGTGGCGTTCCGCTAACGGGTTCGATGTACAATTCGTGTGCTCCCTCTACTTGCTGAATTACATTCCCCAACTTTTGTGCATAATGTGCCAAACTATCCAAATTTTCTCCAAATATTTTCACAACTATATCTTGCTGTGCACCGGTCATTAGTTCGTTAAAACGCATTTGTACAGGAAATTGAAAACTAGTACTTAGACCAGGAACTTCTGCAACGGCAGCACTCATTTTATTGGATAATTCGGGGAAAGTTTTGGCAGAAGTCCATTCTTTCTTAGGTTTCAGTACAACAATCATATCTCCTGTATCCATTGGCATAGGATCGGTTGGGATTTCTCCACTTCCGATTTTAGTAACGACCATTTCGACTTCTGGGAAACGATCTTTCAGGATTTTAGCAGCTTTGTTGGTGAATTCTATCGTGGTTGATAAATTACTTCCGGGTAAAACACGTGCTTCTACGGCAAAGTCACCTTCTTCTAGAGAAGGGATGAATTCACCTCCCAAACGGCTTAAGAGAAACACTGCCAATGAGAACATCAAAACAACTGTAATTAATACGAGTTTTCTTTGTTTGATAGCTTTCAGTAGCCAATGATAATGAATGTTTTCTATTCTAGCCATTACTCGATCTGATAGGTTTGGCTTTGTTTTTTTCTTTTTACTCAACACCATAGAGGTCATCATTGGTACATAGGTAAGAGACAAAATAAAGGCGCCGACCAAAGCTAAAGAAACGGTTTGTGCCATGGGTTTGAACATTTTCCCTTCGATTCCTTGCAAAGTGAAAATTGGAAGATAGACGATTAGGATGATAATTTGTCCAAAAACGGCTGAGTTAACCATTTTTTTAGCAGCTGAACCTACGGTAGCATTCATGTTTTGCGTAGAAAGTCGTTGATTTTTTCCGAATTGTTTACTGAGGACTAATTGATGCATCGCGGCTTCTACAATAATGACAGCGCCGTCAACGATCAAACCAAAATCAAGTGCTCCTAAGCTCATTAAGTTGCCGCCAATTCCTAAAATATTCATCATAATAATAGCGAAAAGTAATGCTAACGGAATAACAGAGGCAACGATGAAACCTGCACGAAGATTTCCTAAGAATAAAACTAATATAAAAACAACGATCAAAGCACCTTCTAGAAGATTCGTCTGAACGGTATGGATTGTATTATCGACCATTTTTTTTCGATCGAGAAAAGCTTCAATTACTACGCCTTCGGGTAATGTCTTTTGAATTGTTTCTATCCGATCTTTTACCCGTTTAACGACTTCATTACTATTCTCTCCCTTGAGCATCATGACGACTGCGCCCGAAACTTCACCTTGGCCAATATAAGTCATGGCTCCATACCGTGTTGCATGGCCGATTCTAACTTCGGCTATGTCTTTCAGCAATAAAGGCAAACCGCCCGAAATCCGTTTTACTGCAATATTTTCTATGTCTTGAATGGAACCAATCAATCCTTCGGAGCGAATAAAAAGAGAAGTCGGACCTTTTTCGATATACGCGCCACCGGTATTTTGATTGTTCTTTTCTAAGGCATCAAAAACATCGTTTATAGTGAGATGATGCGCCTGCAAACGGTTCGGTTGTAAGGCAATTTCGTATTGTTTTAACTTCCCACCAAAACTACTTACATCGGCCACACCGGGAACGCTTATCAATTGTTGACGAACAATCCAGTCTTGAATGGTGCGCAATTCTGTGGCATCAAAACGATCTTCGTAACCTTTTTTCGGACGAACAACGTATTGATAAATTTCTCCCAAGCCGGTAGAAATCGGGCCTAATTCAGGCTCACCAATTCCGTCCGGGATTTCGTTTCGTACTTGCAGTAAACGTTCGCTCACTTGCTGTCTTGCCCAATAAACATCGGTCTTATTGTTGAAAACAATCGTTACCAAAGACAAACCAAAGCGAGAGAAACTCCTCAATTCGGTAATTCCTGCAATGTTTGCCGTTGCTTGTTCGATTGGGAAAGTAACCAAACGTTCGATATCTTCTGCTCCAAAAGAAGGTGCAACGGTAAGAATTTGAACCTGATTGGATGTGATATCAGGTTGAGCATCAATAGGTAACTTCTTTACTTCGTAAATTCCGAAAACGAGTAAAGCAAGTGTAAAAAGACCTATGATGAATTTATTTTTGATTGAAAAATCAATGATTTTATTTAACATCATTTTCTTTATTAATCCAGAAATAGATTCATTATCAGTAAGATAAATCAAACCGAATAATGAAATTTCTAGATGAATTAACCACTAAGTGAAACTTGAATTCTACCGAAAATAGAATTCGAAATTATGCGAAAATGTGTTGTTGTTTTGGCGGTTGCCAAATAGATGCGAGATATGAAGACTGTGTGAATTGATCGACCCATATATGCATAGTTTGTGAATCGATATCAATAATTTTATTAGTGATTTGAAGTTGAAATTTTGGTACAAAACAAGGGTCTTGATAAACGCGATCAACGGTCATAAAAGGTAGTTTCTGGTCGGTCTCCCAGTCTTCATCCATCTCATGATTATCGTAATGAAGTACAATAAATGTTTTGAACTCGGAAAATGTCCAGTTGTTTTGACTGTGTTCGATGAAGTGCGAAAAGAACAGAGGAATCTTGTACAACTGTGAGAATTGAGTTGTAGAGGCCAACTGCATGAAAGTAATCGTTAAGATTAACCATCTTTTCATACAACAAAAGTAGAGATGTTATCTAAAAAGATATCATAAAGAATGAATGAAAGAGGTAGTTTAGAATTGGATTAAATATTGAAATTCTAGGTAAGAATACGATAAAAAAGAAGTGTAAAAACAATAACCCCACCACACGGTGAGGTTATTGTTAAAATGAATTTTAGAAAAGGAAATAAAATGATTTAGAATCATTGAGGTGCTTGAAAAAGTATGAAGTGAAATCGGTAACTTTTGCGTGCACCGCATTACCACTACTGATTCTTTTTACTCCTAAATTTTTCTGTGCTGGATAATCTAATGATTTTGCTGTAACAAATGTATTAAGCGGTAAATCTATAGTTTGTACCATTTTTTTTATATCTTCTTCTGTAGTAATTAATGGGACAAAAATGCCGTCTGCTCCTACATCTTTATATATTTTCGCACGTACAATTGTTTCGTCTAATGCTCTTGGATGTTCTGTGGTATAGGTATCAATTCTCGCATTAATGAATAAATCTTTTCCTTTTGCTTTGAGGTAAGTCTTGATAGAATGGATTTTGTCGGCTAATACTTTCACATCGTCTAACTTACGTTCATCGGTGCTTGTATTTCCATCTTCTATATTGATGCCCACTACTCCAACATCTACTAATTTCTCAACATACTCATTCAATTGATTGAGGTCTTTCGTAAAACCCGACTCTATGTCTGCGCTTACCAATAAATTCGTAGATTTCGCTATGCGTTCTATCATGTATAACATTTCATAAAACGACATATTTTCTCCGTCTTCATACCCTAATACATTAGCAATTGCATGACTCGAGGTTCCAATAGCTTCGAAACCAGCTGCTTCTGCCGCTTTTGCACTTATAACATCCCAAACATTAGCAAGAAATAGCGGATCTTCTTGCTCGTGTAATTTCCTGAATTTATCTACTTTCATAAGTAATTGTATTGTTTTTTGTTTTGTTTAATTATTTACCTAAAATACAATAAAGCTTTGAGTATGAATTGATAAATTATTGTTAAAAATTACTTGGTCTCTAATCTACCTGCACGATTGGCGTCTACAGCGACTGGCCATTGAGCTGTTTTACCATCTTTTGTAGGTAAAACTCTTTTCGTACGATCTACCAACTCTTCTTCCTCTGAAGCTAAATATGCTAAACTAGCTGTTAAGATGACGTTGTTTCTTACTTCATCAAAAATAATTTTATCGTACGTATCTTTATTAGTATGCCATGTGTAACCAAAATATCCCCAGTTTAGAGAACTCAACATAAAAGCAGGTATACCCGCAGCTACAAAGGAAGAATGATCAGACCCTCCTCCACTTGGCATACCAGGGAAAGACGTTTCTATGTGTTTACTTACGTCGTTTGGGACTTGATTCAACCAGCGAGAAACATACTCATAGGCATTTACAAATCCTTGTCCATTGATGTTTACTACTCTTCCTGTACCATTATCTTGGTTGAAAACGACTTGGGTTTTAGCAACAATGTCTGGATGATCTTTTACAAAAGCTCTAGATCCATTGAGGCCTTGTTCTTCGCTCCCCCATAGTCCAATAATAATAGTTCGTTTCGGGTTTGGATAAAGTTTCTTTAGGATACGTGCAGCTTCCATCATAGTTATAACGCCCGTTCCATTATCTGTAGCACCTTGTGCACCATCCCACGAATCGAAATGTGCCGATAAAATGACATATTCATTCGGTTTTTCTTTTCCTTCTATTTTTGCAATGGTGTTAAAGGCTTTTGCTTTTCCTAAATCTTTTGATTGTACATTGATAGAAATTCTTGGTTTTTTATTGTTAACTGCCAATCTATACAACATTCCATATTGTTCAAGTTCGATATCGATCATGGGAATGTTTTTCGTTTTCGCATCGAAAATTCTATTGGCGCCCATAATTCCACTCCAATTAGAAATTACGATTGCTGCTGCTCCTTTTTGCTCTAAAAATTCAGCTAATTGGTTTTGGGTATATCCTATCGCTTGTAAAAAAGATTGATATTCTTTTTGCCTATTTTCGTTTTCTTTTTTTAGCTTTTCGTAAGTATCAGGCGTTGCAAATTCCTTTAGCTGATAATCGGGTCTACCTACTGGTTGATACATAGATAAAAGCACCACTTTATTTTTGATCTGATTGCTCCATTTCGCAAAATCTTTAGGGTCTTTTGGCAAGGCCACAACCTCTGACTCGATAGTTTTTTTGGTTGCTGGGCTCCAAGCAAGTTGTGTTGCATTTAGAGATACTACACGCGGTGAAGTCATCGTAATGTTTGATGCTCCTCTTTGCCATGCTTTCCATTCGCCATAGTTTTGTCTTTCGGCATCAATTCCCCATTGTTTGAACTGTGCAATGGCCCAATCACTTGCTTTTTCCATTTCAGGTGATCCTACCAAACGCGGCCCGATTCCATCCAAAAGTTCGGTTGCTAAAAGCTCGAGTTGAGAATTGTTTTGTGCTTCTTGAGTAATAGCACTGATAATAGCATCTTGTTGTGTGTTGTTCTGTGCCGTTAAAGTTATAGAGGCACATAAAACGGTTGCCAATTGTAATGGTCTATAAAACTTCATTATGATATTTTTTTACTAAAATAATAAAAGCCTCTTAAATAGAGACTTTATCTTGATGTTTTTTTATTTCATGGATGTTTTTCTTCTTTATTCCACCCAATAAATGTTCCTGTATTCAGTAAGGTGAAAAGTTTTGATTAATTAATAATGTATTGATTATACATCGAAATTTAGACTATTTAGCTATGTGTGTTTTTTGCGTAAAAAGAATGTATAATTTATAAATAGTTACTTTATTTTTTCTTTAATATAGGCCAAAATTTTATCTCCTTCTTTGGGTGAGAACCAACAAACACTCTTATCTTTTCTGAACCATGTGAGTTGTCTTTTTGCAAATCTCCTTGTATTTTTCTTAATTTCTTCTACTGCTTGTTCTAGTGTAAACTCTTGGTCTAAATAACAAAATAGCTCTCTATACCCAACAGTTTGCAAGGCATTTAGGTTTTTTTTAGGATAAACTTCTTTCACTTCGTCTAGCAGATTATTTTCCATCATAAAATCTACTCGACGATTAATTCGATCATACAACTCTTCCCTTGGCAAATCCAATCCTATCTTGATAATCTCGAAAGGTCTTTGCACAATAGAATTGCTGCGGTAGGATGAAAATTTATTTCCTGTTCCACGAATTATTTCTAACGCTCGAATAATTCTTTTTCCATTCTGCTGATCTACCTCTGCAAAATATTCAGGATCTTTCTCTGCTAATTCTTGTTGCAAAACTTCTATCCCATCTGTAGCAAAAATTGTATTTAGCGTTTCTCTAATCAATGGGTCAACTTCTGGAAAATAGTCCAAGCCTTGAGTAAGTGCTTTTTCGTACAAACCAGAGCCACCGACCAAAAGAGCAATATTGTTGGTGTTAAAATAATTTTCTAGAAAAGCCAATGCTTCACGTTCGAAATCTCCTACCGAATAGTCATCTTCAATAGATATGTGTTGTATAAAATGATGCGGAACATGGGCTAATTCATCTTTTGTAGGAACAGCAGTGCCGATAGAAAGTTCTTTGAAAAATTGTCGAGAATCATTGGAAAGAATTTCGGCTTGTAAATTTTTGGCTAAAAAAATTGCTAAGTCGGTTTTACCAATTGCAGTAGGACCGACTAAGCTAATTAAGTATTTTTTATTTGTATCAATCGATGATTTTTGCATCTTCTAGGTACGAATATTTAGGCTGTAAAATTTCCCATGCAAGATACTTTTCTATTTCTTTATTTAAAAATTTTAGACCAAACATTAAAATCCCGAAATCATCTATTAGACCGATTGGCCCGAACATAAAAGAAGGTATAAAATCTAATGGAGAAAGTATATAAATAAACGCCAAGAACGGAAGTATAATGTTTTTCCAAGTCGGTTTGTAAGTTCCACGAACTATATCATTTAGCATACGAAAAGTGGTTTTTACTTTTGTTGTGAATGTTTTGTCTTGCTGTGCTTTAGCAGCTGCAGCTCCAGCTAATCTAAAAAATCTTTTTTTGTTCATTTCCCTAAATAGTTTTTGATGTGTTATGTAAAATTCAAAGCACGTGCCAAAGTCTATTTGTCAGTTTTACAATACTTTATAGACAAATAAGTTATTACAAACTTTCAAGGTTTTCTAAATAAAATAAAAGCCTCGAAATTTCGAGGCTTTAGTGTTAATGCATAATTTTCAGATTGTTTACATATTTCTGCGATACTGTCCACCTACATCAAATAATGATTCTGTTATCTGACCAAGTGAACAAACTTTTGTAGCTTCCATAAGTGCCTCAAAAATATTACCGTTCTGGATGGCAACTTCTTTAACTTTTTCTAATTGTTCTTTTTCTTCAGCCTCTTTTATTTGGTGTAGTTTTTCTTTGGTCAGAATTTGGAATTGTTTTTCTTCTTCAGTCGCACGAATAACTTCCGCAGGAATCACTGTTTTTGATCCCGTAGAACTTAAAAATGTATTGACTCCAATGATAGGATAATCTCCGTTGTGTTTTAGTGTTTCATAATACAAAGATTCTTCCTGAATTTTCGAACGTTGATACATGGTTTCCATTGCACCTAAAACTCCTCCACGCTCCGTAATTCTATCAAACTCGGCCAAAACGGCTTCCTCAACCAAGTCGGTCAATTCTTCGATAATGAATGAACCTTGTATCGGATTCTCGTTTTTCGCTAAACCTAATTCTTTATTGATAATGAGCTGAATCGCCATGGCTCTACGCACCGATTCTTCTGTTGGTGTTGTAATAGCCTCATCGTAAGCATTGGTATGCAGAGAGTTACAGTTGTCATAAATTGCATATAATGCTTGTAAAGTGGTGCGTATGTCATTAAAATCAATTTCTTGTGCATGCAACGATCGACCAGATGTTTGGATATGATATTTTAACATTTGTGCTCTTTCGTTTGCGCCGTATTTATACTTCAGGGCTTTTGCCCAGATTCTTCTTGCTACTCGCCCGATTACCGAATATTCTGGATCGATTCCGTTCGAAAAGAAAAATGACAAGTTGGGTCCAAATGCATTGATATTCATTCCTCTAGATAAATAATACTCTACATACGTAAAGCCATTTGCCAAGGTAAAGGCCAATTGCGTTACTGGATTTGCTCCTGCTTCGGCAATGTGATAGCCGGAAATAGATACGGAATAAAAGTTTCGAACATTATGATCGATAAAATATTCTTGTACGTCACCCATCAAGCGCAAAGCAAATTCGGTAGAGAATATGCACGTATTTTGTGCCTGATCTTCTTTTAGGATGTCTGCCTGTACGGTTCCGCGTACTTGTGCCAAAGTTTGTTTTTTAATTTCTTCGTATACATCTTTTGGCAAAACCTGATCGCCAGTTACACCCAATAGCATGAGTCCTAAACCATCATTCCCTTCTGGTAAGTCGCCATTGTATTTTGGTCTTTCAAAGCCTTTGTCTTCATATATTGCTTTTATTTTGGCTTCTACTTCGGCTTCTAATCCATTTTCTTTTATGTATTTTTCACAATTCTGGTCGATAGCTGCATTCATAAAAAAGCCTAACAACATCGGTGCAGGCCCGTTGATAGTCATTGATACCGACGTCATCGGATGCGACAAATCGAAACCAGAATACAGTTTTTTAGCATCATCCAAACAACAAATCGATACACCTGCATTCCCAATTTTTCCGTAAATATCTGGTCGGTGTCCTGGATCGTTACCGTAAAGCGTTACCGAGTCAAAAGCGGTTGACAATCTTTTGGCGGGCATCCCCTTTGAGACATAGTGAAAACGACGGTTTGTGCGCTCTGGTCCTCCTTCACCGGCAAACATTCGGGTAGGATCTTCTCCTTCGCGTTTGAATGGATATAAACCTGATGTGAACGGAAATTCACCCGGTACATTTTCTTGCAAAACCCAACGCAACAAATCGCCCCAAGCTTCGTATTTTGGTAATGCTACTTTAGGAATTTGTAGGTGTGATAAAGACTCTGAGTGGGTTTTTATTTTGATTTCTTTGTCGCGAACCTTGAAACTATAAATTGGATTTTTGTATTTGTTTACTTTTTCGTCCCAAGTAATGATTGCCTCCCAATTGAATGGATCTAAATTTCGTTTCAATTTATCGAATTCAGCCAAAAGAACTTTTGATAGTTCTTCGTTTTCGGTTCCGGTAATTTCGATTCCGTGTTGTGTGAGATTGGGAGTTGTTCCCGAAAGAGTTTCTATTGTTTTGAAGATTCCGTATAGTTTTTGGGCGACTTCCTTTTGTGTAGATGTTTTGGTATCGTAGGCACGATTATTCTCGGCAATCTCTGATAAATAGCGTGTTCTTGCTGGAGGAATAACAAAAATTTTCTCCGACATTTCTTTTGTAATTTCAAATGAAGAAACCAAGTCTGCACCCGTTTTTTCTACAATTTTCTCTATGATTGCTTTGTAGAGTTGATTGGTTCCTGGATCGTTGAATTGTGAAGCAATTGTACCAAAAACAGGCATTTCGTCAGGATTAACATCCCAAAGATTGTGGTTGCGTTGGTATTGCTTTTTCACATCGCGAATAGCGTCTAAAGCTCCTCTTTTATCGAATTTATTGATGGCCACAATGTCGGCAAAATCCAACATATCAATTTTTTCTAATTGTGTAGCTGCACCAAATTCTGGTGTCATGATATAGAGTGATGTGTCTGAATGATCTAGAATTTCGGTGTCAGATTGTCCGATTCCTGAAGTTTCTAAAATAATCAAATCGAAATTAGCTGCTTTCAAAACCTGCAAAGCTTCTTCTACATAGCGAGATAAAGCTAAATTGGATTGGCGTGTGGCTAACGAGCGCATATATACACGCGGATTATTGATCGAGTTCATGCGAATACGGTCGCCCAGTAATGCACCGCCTGTTTTCTTTTTAGATGGATCTACAGAAACCAAAGCAATGGTTTTTTTGGGGAAATCAATCAAAAAGCGACGAACTATTTCATCGACCATCGACGATTTTCCTGCTCCGCCGGTTCCAGTAATCCCGAGAACTGGTGTCGATTTATCGATTACTTTATCATAATGAAAAACTTTTAGAAAGTCTTCTTCTCTGTTTTCTGCCAATGAAATCAGACGGGAAATGGTTGTAACGTCTTTGTCTAGTAGTGACTGGTAAACATCTTTACCTTCTGGTAACTCTAAATTTCCTGTTGGGAAGTCTGATTTTTCAACCATATCGTTGATCATACCTTGCAAGCCAAGTTCACGACCATCATCGGGCGAATAAATTCGGGTAATGCCGTAATCCATTAGCTCTTTTATTTCGGTCGGAAGAATTACTCCGCCTCCACCACCAACTATTTTTATGTGTCCTGCTCCTTTTTCTTGAAGCAAATCGTACATATATTTAAAATACTCATTGTGACCACCCTGATAAGAAGTCATTGCAATTGCATTGGCATCTTCTTGTATCGCTGTGTTCACTACATCTTCTACCGATTTATCATGCCCCAAATGTATTACCTCGCATCCTGTAGATTGAATGATGCGGCGCATGATATTGATGGCTGCATCGTGACCATCAAACAAAGCAGCAGCAGTAACAATACGTACTTTGTTTTTTGGTTTATACGGGATTTGTGATGGTTGTTGAAGGGAAACTTGTTTTTCTTTATTTTCTGTAGTAATCTCAGACATTTTGTTTGTTTTGATGATGGCTAATATACATTAATTCCTATAGATTTCGTGATGAAAGGGTTAAGCGAATAAAATTTTTATATAATCTTTATGATAATTGTATAAAAAAATATTAGGAGTGTTATTTATTTGATTCACGTAATCGGAGCTTTTCTTTGTAAAAAGCTAGAGTGCTTACATAAAGTTCTTTTTCTAATTCTGCATACACATTACCTTCTATATCTTTAATTTTCAGTTGCTTAGTGATTGTTATTTCATCTTCTTCTTCAATTATTTTTTTGATGTTCTTAATTTCATTTTCTGTAAAAATATATTCTACCCAAACTGTTTTTTTGATTGGTCTTTTGAATTTGGCTTTTACCGATTTGTCCCATACTACATATTTTTTACCTAAAATCTGTGTCAATTGAACCATATAAATTGGGTCGGTTGCCGACAACATACTCCCGCCAAACATAGTGCCCATATAATTCATGTTCTTATACGAGAAAATGATTTTTCCTTTTATGTAATGCATATCCTTCGAAATTTCGATTAAACGCCCACAAGAGCGACGATACATTGGTGAAATATTGAAGAAAAGTTTTAGATACTTATGCTTGTTTGGGCTTTTTTCTAGCAAATTGGCTAGTTCTTGATAAAATGACATGCTTTTTAACTTTTTAGAGTTTTCTTCGTTTGATTTTACCCGATTCAGTGCGATCAAATTGAGGTTGAAATATTATTTCTTTTGGCTTTTCGAATTGATTGAAATCAATATCATCCAACTGAAAATCAAATGGGTCTCCTTCTATCATCAAGATTAATTTTTCACCCAAAAGATCATCTCTTTTGCTGCTTACATAAAATGCACGTTGAAGATAAGGTTTTAATTTTTCTTCGATTTTTTCTGGATACAACTTTATTCCTCCAGAATTGATAATATTATCGGCGCGCCCTATCCAAATAAATTCTTTTCCAGATAGTATTTCTACTACGTCGTTTGTAGTGAGAATTTCATCATAGTAAGGTGTTTTTATTTGTAAACAAGAACGGGCATCTTGGCTGATTTCTATTTCATCAAAAACCTCGAAACTATTTTTCTGATTAGGATATTGTTCATTTCTTAGCTGTTTAAAGGCAATATGTGTAATGGTTTCGGTCATGGCATAGGTCTCGAAAATTCTATTTCGAAATTTGTACAATTTATCCTTAGTATGTTGATTGAGAGGTGCTCCGCCTATTATCAAACAACGACAATGGGATACAAAATCGATTGATTTTTCTACTTGCATAGGCGTTAATGCTACAAAATCTATCGTATCATTCGGCAGATTCAGTTGTTGAAAATCCTCCCATAGAAAAACCGAACGTGGCGTGGAGCATATCAATTTCAAACCTAAAACAATTGCCCGAACAAGCATCATTTTACCTGCAATATAATTTACTGGCATTGCCAAAAGTGCGGTATTTCCTTTTTCTAGAGAAAGATATTTACCTGTAAGTTCTGCACTTTTTTTCATGTTGCTTTTGGTCAACATCATTTTCTTAGGAATTCCTGTTGAGCCAGATGTCTGTACTTCTACTTTTTTATCATCGTTGTACCAATTCTCTAAAAAATTAAGAATTTCTTGTTCGAAAACTGTAGCAGCCTGGAGTTTCTTATAATTAAAATTCGACAAACTAAAATCTAAAATCATCATAGTATCGAGTAATTTGCGCCAGCATTAATCTCAATTGGTAAGAAATTATCAGCAGGTGGTATGGGACAACTGAAATTTGTGCTGTATGCACAAAGTGGGTTAAATTTAACAATTTCTCCATTGGGTGTATAAATGAAATTAGCCTTTACCCGATACTTTTCTTGTATAGGAAAAAAATCGATTCCTGAAAATTTTATATTTTCACTTCTTTTTAGTGGTTTTATAGAGTTGAAATAATATGCATTGAGTTCGGCTTGATAATCAGTTATTGTCTTTTCATAGGAAGCTTTTTGGGTTGAACTTATACTACAAGAAAATAAATATAATATAATAATTATCAGTGGTTTAATTATTTTCATTTTGTATTTTTTTTCGATACAACTGATCTTTTTCTACTTGCAATCTAGAACTGAAATTATTGCTAAATAAGCCTCCTGTGCCCAAACCCTGAGGCATTTCTGGATACAATATTGCAGTCCATTGAGCAATTGCATTGAGGCCAATATTGCTTTCTAGTGCAGAAGTGATCCAAAAACCAATGCCCAAAGCATCGCAACAATCTATCCACTCTAACGATCCTCGAACACCACCAACCAAACTTGGTTTTAGGATAATATATTGTGGCCGAATTTCTTGTAAAAGTGCATATTTATCATCTAGATGAAAAACGCCAATCAATTCTTCGTCCAGGGCTATTGGGGTTGGAGATTCAACACAAAGGGTCTTCATTTCTTGGATTTGCCCTTTTTTGATTGGTTGTTCTATCGAATGAATGGATAATTCTTTCAGTTGACGCAAAACTGTTTTGGCTTCTTCAAAACTAAAACCTCCATTGGCATCTACCCGAAGTTCTAATTTATTGGCAGGATATTTTTCACGTAATTCTTTCAGTATTTTATATTCCTCCTTCCAGTTTACGCCAATTTTCAATTTCAAACAATGAAAACCTTGTGCTAATTTTTCTTCGATTTGTTTTTTCATAAAATCGATATCGCCCATCCAAATAAGTCCATTGATCGGGATTCCTTTTTCACCATTTTTAAAAGCCGATTCGTACAAGTCTGGGTTATACGGGTCGGTATAATCAGGGTTGTCTAGGTTCATTCTAATGGATTGAAATAGCTGTTCTAAACCAAATTGTATAGAAGGAAAACCCCGCAATTCTTCCCAAAGAAAAGTCAAACCTTTGTCGAAATGATTACAAGCCCATTGTAGTTTTGTTTCATACTCTGGAACATCATCCGCACTTAAACCTTTAAAAAGTCCGCATTCTCCCAAAAATACCTGGTTGTTTTCTTCTGCCTTGAGGATATAGGTTAATTTTTCAGTTAAAACGCCTCGAGAAGTCCCACCCGGACGTTTAAACTGTAAGACATATGGTGTATAAGATACTTTCATATCTCAAATATACGGATGTTCTATAAAAGAAAAAATGCTCGATTGCCGAGCATTTTCATTCTATGTGATAAAAATCAAATCGTGATAGATTCGCCAATTTCTAGAAGAATTAATTCTTTGTTACAGTCAACGAATGCTTTTTTTGCATCTTCATGATTAATTTTGATTGGAGGAAACGTATCGTAATGATACCCAAGTACTCGATCTACTTGTACAAATTCTGCAGCTTTTGTGGCCTGATGATAATCCATTGTGAAATTACCGCCTATTGGTAGAATAGCTAAATCTACTTTACCTAGTGTTTCTGGGATCAATTTCATTTCATAGGTCAGTGCTGTGTCGCCTGCAATATAAAGTCTTTTTCCTTCGCTTTCTACTACATAACCATTAGGATTTCCTCCGTTCGATCCATCATCAAAAGAACTCGAATGGAATGCAATGGTTGCGTGCAATTTTCCAAATGGAAATTCATAACAACCTCCTGTATTTAATCCATGTGAACGCAAACCTTTTGCTCCGTAATAACTTGCAATTTCTGCATTTGATACAATAGTAGAATCGTTTTCTTTTGCCAATTGTTCGGCATCATACACGTGATCTCCATGGGCGTGTGTGAGTACAATGAAATTTGGCTTCAAGGTTTGTAGATCAATTTTTTTAGCCAATTCATTTGGTGTAATAAACGGGTCGACTACTATACGTTGATCTTTAGTTTCGATTAATAAACATGCGTGACCTAAAAAAGTAATTTTCATTATTTTGTTATTTGTTCCTACCAAATATACAATTTTCAAACGATTTTAGCGTGTTAGAGCATCTATAAAATCGAATCCAATTAGGCTATAGCCTAATAATAAAGAAAAGATTAGTGCCATCATAGCGATTGGTTTTAGGAAATTATCAAAATCTTTAGGGTCTTCTACAGTCATTATTTTTCTTCTGATTTGGGTAGCCATAAAGAAAACAATCATAAAAACAATTCCACTCAATTTCCCAGGTTTCACCTGAAGTACATATGCCAAAGCTAAGAAAAATGGAATATTCATTAATATGATTTGGTAAATTTTTGCTTTCCTTATGCCGAGTTTAGAAGCAATCGTAATTTTATTGTTGCGCACATCGTTTTCTACATCGCGCATATTGTTCATGTTGAGAACAGCCACACTCCAAAAACCAATTGCTGCAGCAGGTAGAATATTGATCCATTGAAAAGTTTTCGAATATAAAAATTCTCCACCAAGCACTGCGACTAATCCGAAAAATATAAAAACAAAAACATCCCCCAAACCTATATAACCGTAGGGTTTTTTCCCCATAGTGTATAGCATTGCAGCCAAAATGCTGGCAATTCCTAGTCCTAGAAAAAGGATAAAATAATTCCAATGCAGTGGTACAAAAGCAATGTACAACAAGGCCAATACAGAAAAAAGAGAAACAATCGACATGATCAGAATCGCCAATTTCATTTGCTTAGGGGTCACTTCTCCAGAGGCTACAACTCTTTTTTCTCCTATCCGATGAGTGTCGGTACCGCGAGCAGCATCGCCGTAATCGTTGGCATAATTGGATAAAACCTGAAAGCAAAAAGCGGTGAAAAGAGATAAGAAAAATATATTTGTTTGATAAACACCTTTGAATTTAGCGATAAAACCAGCTAAAATTAATCCACTTAGAGAAAGCGGCAAGGTTCGTAAACGTGCAGCGTGAATCCATTTTTTCATAGCGGCAAAGATAACGATTATTCTAAGTTGTAGAATAATTTCGTCGGATAGTTTTTGAGCTGATCAATACAAGAATTGTCTATAAGCAAGCTATACATTTCATCCTACCAAATAATAAAGCTTCTGTTTGGGCTATGTCAATGGATTAATGAAAAGATTATGCTTAACTTTGTAAGAATAAATAGAATAAAATGTTAGGATTAAAATTATTGACCGATCCGCGATGGGCCAATATCGCTGAATCTAATTTGGAAGAAATATTAACCGACCATGCTTGGTGCGAGCAAAAAGCTGCCTCTAATGCCATTACGCTGATAACCAATAATTCTGAGCACGAAGATTTGGTGCACGAACTGGCGGCGATAGCGATTGAAGAAATGGAACACTTCAAGATGGTGGTTGACATCATCAAAAAACGGGGTTATACGCTCGGTAGAGAGCGTGCGGATGATTATGTGAATCAGCTATTCAAGTTCATGAAAAAAGATGGCTCACGTAATCAGGCGTTTATAGATCGTTTACTATTTGCAGCAATGATAGAAGCTAGAAGTTGCGAGCGTTTCCGAGTGCTTTCTCAGAATATAAAAGATGAAGAACTGAAAAAGTTCTATTATGATTTGATGGTTTCTGAAGCAAATCATTATACAACTTTCTTGAATTTCGCCAAACAATACACGATAGATGTTGATGTAGACAAACGTTGGAAAGAATGGTTGGAGTTTGAGGGAGAGTTAATTCAATCGTACGGAAAAAAAGAAGCCATTCACGGTTAAGATTAGCAAAATTACCGAAGGATCGACTGAATACTTTTGATGCTGGTTTTGAAAGGTGATTATTTTCATGTCTGAAAATTTCTCAAAAAAAAAGCTCTATAATAAATTTTATAGAGCTTTTTTTTTGAGTATTTTATCTATTAGGCTTCACAAGAAGCACAGCTTACCAAATTCGACACTAATTCTTTAGCAACCGACTGAGAGCGTTGGTAGTATAAAGTTTTCACGCCTAGTTGCCAAGCTTCTATCATTAAGCGGTTTACTTCTTTTACAGGTAAATTTGCAGGGATATTTAGATTCAATGACTGAGATTGATCCACAAACTTCTGACGAATTGCTGCCTGTTGAACAATTTCTAATTGAGAGATTTCTTTAAAGGTTTTGAAAACAGCTTTCTCATTCTCTGTCAATTCGGCAATATGTTGCACAGAACCTCCATTCAACATGATTCCACGCCAAACATCTTCATTATCCATACCTTTTTCTTCTAGTAATTTTTTCAGGTATTTATTTTTTCGCATGAAGTTGCCTTTCGATAAACCAGCTTTGTAGTAGTTGGATGAAAATGGCTCGATCCCTGGAGAGGTTTGCCCTAGAATTGCCGAAGATGAAGTCGTTGGAGCAATTGCCAAGGTGGTTGTATTTCTTCTTCCGTAACCTTTTAATAGTTCTGGTTCTCCATAGATACGTGCTAATTCTTCCGATGCTTTGTCTGCTTTAGATTGGATATGTTTAAAGATTTCTGTTGTTCTTAACTTTGCTTCCATCCCTTCGAAAGGAATCATGTTTTTCTGAAGGTAAGAGTGCCACCCTAAAACACCTAATCCTAATGCGCGATGTCTTTTTGCGAAACGATTTGCAGCAGTTAGGTAATAGTTTCCTTCTGTTTTTTCTATAAATTCTTGTAGCACAGCGTCTAAAAAGAAAATTGCCAACCGAACCGCCTCAGTATCTTTCCATTCATCATACAATTCCAAATTCATCGAAGATAAACAACAAATAAACGATTCATCGCGTGAAGAAGGCAACATAATTTCTGAACAAAGATTACTCGCATTTATTCTCATATTGAGGTCTTTGTACACTTGTGGTTTATTTTTATTTACGTTGTCTGAAAAGAAAATGTATGGTAAACCTTTTTCTTGTCTCGATTCTAAAACTTTTGCCCAAATGTTGCGTTTTTCTACATCGCCATCGATCATTTCTTGCATCCAATAATCGGGTACACAAACTCCATAAAATAAATTCTGAATCGGATTTCCGATAGATTTTATTTTCAAGAACTCTTCAATATCCGAATGATCAATATCCAAATAAGCCGCAAAAGCTCCACGGCGAACTCCCCCTTGAGAAATGGTGTCCATCGCCGTATCGAAAAGCTTCATAAAGCTTACTGCTCCACTACTCTTTCCATTATCGGTAACTGCCGATCCTCGCTCGCGTAGCTCACCAAAGTAACCTGAGGTTCCGCCACCGATTTTGGTTTGCATAATTACTTCGCCTAATTTATGGGTAATTCCTTCTATGCTATCGGGGATATGTACATTGAAACACGAAATCGGCAAACCACGTTCGGTCCCCATATTGGCCCAAATTGGGGAACTCAAACTCATCCATCCACGCTCGATCATTTCCTTAAAAGATTCTTGCATTTCTGGCTTATACAATCTTCTTGCTGCTGCTGCGGTAATACGGTCAATGGCACCTTCGACGGTTTCTCCTTTTAGAAGATACCCTCGATTAAGGATCTGTTCTGATTCTGAATTCTTCCACCAAAGCTTTGGGGTTTCTTCGGTATGGTCTGATGGGGTGAGTGATATATTCTCCATTGTATTTGCGATGTTATTATGCGTTATCTTTTGTTCTTAAGTTAATATATATGTACTTGTTCTAAAATAAATCGTCTCCCGTGATACTCTTATCGTGTTTTGTGTAATCTACTGGTCTTTTTGCAAAGAAATCGTCTAAACTATTGGCAAAAACTTCTTCTTCGAACCAAACCATTGGCTGATATTGCTCTGCAGTTATATTGTAAATTTTACCAAAACCTATTTTCAACATACTTTCGTCTACACGATATTTCATGAAATTTAGCAAGTCTTTTTTCTTAATCGTTTCGATTTCACCTTGCTCGAAAATCCAATCTAAAATTTGTGATTCTACTTCGATCGAATGGGTAACGACATTCTTGATTTCTTGTATGGTTTCTTCTGAAAAGAAATCAGGGAATTCCTCTTTTATCTTATTAACGATATAAATTCCTGCATTGGCATGAATTTGCTCATCAACCGACGTCCAGGCAATAATGTTCGACACATTTTTCATGTATCCCTTGAAACGAGTAAACGATAAAATAATCGCAAATTGGCTGAATAAGGATACATTTTCGATAAGGATACTAAACAAAATTAACGAAATCACATATGATTTTCTATCCGATGATTTAGCATCTTTTAGTGCATTCGATAAATAGTCAACGCGCCCTTTTATCACTGGAATATCTAACAAGGTTTGGAAATCGTCGTTATACCCCAAGACTTCTAACAAACGTGAATATGCTTCTGAATGACGGAACTCACATTCTGCAAAAGTAGCTCCTAAACCATTGAACTCTGGTTTTGGAAAATGATCATATATATCTCCCCAAAACGTTTTTACAGCAACTTCTATTTGAGCAATTGCTAATAAACTATGTTTAATCGCAGTTCTTTCTGCTAAGTTCAGATGAGAATGAAAATCTTGAGTGTCGGCAGTAAAATCTACTTCGCTATGAACCCAAAAAGCTTTATTGATAGCTTCAGTAAAAGTTAAAATCTCTGGATATTCGAAAGGCTTATAATTTATTCTTTTATCAAATATTGACATTTTTAATTGTTTATTGTTGTTTAAATCATGTGTATTTGAGTGTGCATTGTGTCCAAAAAAAGAACAACCTACTCGTACTAAAATCTTTAAGATTATTCGCTGTTTTTTTCTACTATTTTTCCAAAGTTAGGACAAGTATTTTAATTCAGACGAATGCTTTGTATTAAATGTTTCGAACATTATCAACAAGTTATCAACTGTCTGATAAACAAATGACTACAAATAATTGTTTAGCTCGATTCTACAAATATACGAAATATGATTATAAAAAATTTTTGCTTATACTTTTCATAAAAAACGACAAAAAACTTTCTATAATATACAAAAATTTTGGTAGAATAAAGTATTTTATCCTACCAAAATTCAATTCAAACATGAAGTGTTCTACAAATATTACCAGATTACAATGCGGTCTTTTTTGGGTACATATAGTTTATCACCTTTTTTTATATCGAATGCATCATAAAACGCATCAATGTTTACTAGTGGTCCAAACGCGCGAAAATATCCTGGCGAATGTGGATCGGTTTTTACTTGATTTATTACAGCTTCATCGGTTGTTTTGGTACGCCAAATTGTAGCCCAAGACAAGAAAAAACGTTGTTGTTGTGTAAAACCATCAATTTTTGGCAATGTTCCTTTGTCTTTCAGATACATCATGAGTGCATCATAAGCTACAGCAGCACCGCCCAAATCGCCAATATTTTCACCTAATGTAAATTGACCGTTCACAAAGGTTCCTTTTACTGGTTCGTATTTGTCGTACTGTGCTGCCAAAGCTGCTGATGCTGCTTTGAATTTTTCTTTATCTTGCGGTGTCCACCAGTTCTCTAGATTTCCATCGCCATTGTATTTGGCACCCGAATCATCAAACCCATGAGAAATTTCGTGACCGATAACTGCTCCAATTCCTCCGAAGTTTACGGCAGGATCTGCTTTGTAATTATAAAAAGGAGATTGTAAAATGGCAGCCGGGAAGACGATTTCATTCGCAGATGGACGGAAATAGGCATTTACTGTTTGTGGAGACATTCCCCAGCGAGATTTATCTACCGGTTGGCCTACATCTTTAAGATTTTCTTGGAAAGACCATTGGCGGATAATTAAGGCGTTTTCTATCAGGCTTTTTCCTGTAATTTTCAATCCAGAATAATCTCTCCATTTGTCTGGATAGCCAATTTTTACCGTGAATTTATTTAATTTTTCTAATGCTTTTTCTTTCGTTACAGGAGACATCCATGCTAAGTTTTTGATATGCATGTCGAACGACTTAAATAGATACGATATCATTTCCTCTGCGTTGGCTTTGGCTTCAGCCGGAAAATTGTCTTTTACGTAAATTTTCCCTAATAATTCACCGACATTATTGTTTACATAAGCTAAGCCTCGTTTGTCTAATGCACGTTGTTCTTTTTGTCCGGCCAACTTTTGACCATAAAAAGAGAAGTTAAGTTTGTCTAACTCTGTGGTTGATAGTGATGAGAAACGATCCAATAATTGGAAGGTTAGATATGCTTTAATGTCGTCTAGGTTTTCTTGAGTCAACAATTGATTTAGACCTTCGAAATATTTAACCTCAGAAATAATAACTTCATCAACATTGACTCCGTAAGTTTTCATAAATTTCTCTAAGTCAACGACTTTTACTAATTTTTTTAAGTCTTTAGTTTTATAGACATTGTAGCGTTTGTCGGGGTCACGAGCTTCAACAACCGTTTTCAGGTTTTTCGCAATTTGTTTCTCAAAAGCTAAAACGCGTGGACCTTTCAGGTCTTTTGTTTTAGAACCACTGTACGGATAAAGTTGGTTGATGTAATTAATGTAATGATCTAAGGTTTCTTTGTTTCTTTCATCTTCTACTTGATAATAAGTTCTTCCCAATCCTAGACTACCTCCTGCTAAATAAACCGCATTGATAGTAGAGTTTTTCATGTCAGCAGAAGCATAAAAACTATAAAAAGGATTGAGGCCAAGTGGTGTAACTTTGGTGAGATATGCTTCTAGTTCTGCGATTGATTTTAGATTATTTATTTGCTCGATATAGGGTGCAATCGGCTGTAATCCTACTTTATTTCTTGTCTCTAAGTCGATATAACTATGATAAAGATCGGTGATTTTTTGTTCGTCAGAGCCTTGTAGATGTTTTTTTCCGTCTAAATCTTTCAACAATTGCAGCGTAACTTTGTCGGTTGACTCGCGCAATTCATCAAAACTTCCCCAACGACTACGGTCGGCTGGAATTTCGGCTTGTTTCATCCAATTTCCATTTACATAATTATAGAAATCATCTTGCGGACGAACTGAAGTGTCCATATAATCCATCCGAATAAATTGGTTTATTTCTTGCGCAGTTGCTGTAAGCGCCGTGAATAAGGCACCTCCTAACATGAGCTGTTTTTTCATAGCTTTCTTTTTTTTGATATATGATTTTGAAATTATTATACTTTTCTATCAATAATGGAAACTAATTCTAGTTGATTTTTCATCTCCTAAATAGAATCTATTTTTGCTAATATAAACAAAAAAACTCTACCTTTTGGGTAGAGTTTTTTATCGGTTATCTGGAAGCGATCTTACGCCTTCAGGATTTCATTTACTTCATCGGCTCCTCCTCCATTGTAAACATCTTCCACTCCATTTTCTTGCATAAATTGTGCAGCTGTCGCAGAACGATTTCCACTACGGCAAAAGAAAACTAGTGGTTTTGGCATTTCTTTTATCTCCTCTAGTTTCTGTGGAACTTCTCCTAACGGAATATTGATTGCTCCATCAATTACTCCGTCTGTCTCTAACTCATATGGTTCTCGGACATCGATAAGCGTGGCATTTGGATTTTTAATTGCTTCTGTTGTTGTCATTTTTATAATTTTCTTTCGTTCTTTATACCAATTAATTATTTTTCTAAACATAATTTACCAAATATAAACACGATCTTCTTTAGGAAGGTATAATTTATCTCCTTTTTTTACATTGAATGCTTCATAAAAAGCATCTATATTTACCAGTGGACCAAACGCACGGAAGTATGCCGGTGAGTGTGGATCGGTTTTTACCTGATTGATTAAGGCTTCTTCGGTTGTTTTGGTACGCCATATTGTTGCCCAAGATAAGAAAAAGCGTTGTTGTTGGGTATATCCGTCTATTTTTGGCAATGTTCCTTTATCTTTTAGATACAGCATGAGTGCATCATACGCTACCGAAGCACCTCCTAAGTCTCCTATATTTTCACCAGATGTAAATACTCCGTTTACAAAAACTCCTTTTACGGGCTCGTATTTATCATATTGCTTAGCCAATTTTTCGGTTGCTTTTGCAAATTTTGCCTCATCTTCTTCGGTCCACCAATTTACTAAGTTTCCATCACCATCAAATTTAGCTCCTGAATCATCAAAACCATGTGAAATTTCGTGACCGATAACGGCTCCAATTCCTCCAAAATTTACGGCAGGGTCTGCTTTATAATCATAGAAAGGTGGTTGTAAAATTGCAGCAGGGAAAACAATCTCATTGTTTACCGGATTGAAATAAGCATTCACAGTTTGGGGTGACATTCCCCAGCGAGATTTATCTACAGGTTTACCGAAGTCTTTTAAATTTTGCTTAAATGCCCATTCGCTAACAGCCATATTGGCTTGGATTAAACTTCCTCCATCTTCTAAAGAGGTAATATTGAGTTCTGAGTAATCTCTCCATTTGTCTGGATAGCCAATTTTTACCGTGAATTTATTTAATTTTTCTAAAGCTTTTTCTTTCGTTGTAGGCGACATCCAGTCTAAATTTTTGATGTGCATGTCGAATGATTTGAAAAGATAAGAAATCATCTCTTCTGCTTTCTCTTTTGCTTCTGGCGGGAAATTATCTTTTACATAAATTTGACCTAGTAATTCTCCAGTGGTACCATTTACATACGATAAGCCTCTTTTCTCTATGGCGCGTTGTTCTTTTTGACCAGAAAGAGTTTTACCATAGAAATTGAAATTAATTTCATCCAATTCGGTTGTGGTATACCCCGCAAAGGAATTCATCAAATGAAATTTTAGATAATCTTTGATAATCGGAAGATTTTCTTTGTTAAGGATTTTGTCTAAATTTTTATAATAATCCAATTCCCCAATCACAACTATTTCAGGATTAATCCCTAGTGATGTTACGTATTTTTCGAAATCGATATTTTTTGTGAGTTTTTTTATCTCACTCAATTTCACTGGATTGTATGATTTGTTGGGGTCACGATCTTCTTCTACAGTTTTTATATATTGAGAAATCATTTTCTCGAAAGTTACAATTTTTGACCCTGTATGATTATTGATTTTTTTACCAGTAAATGGCATTAATTGATCTATAAATTGTGCATATTTTTCGAGTGTTTCGGTATTTTTAGCATCTTCTTTTTGGTAATAGGTCTTACCTAAACCCAAGTTTACATCACCCATATAAACTGTATTTTGATGGCTGTTTTTTAGATCTGCGTACACATAAACTCCATAAAATGGATTTTCTCCTATCGGAGTGACTTCTAATAAATAATTCTGTAAATCATCTAGATTTTTTATATCGTCTATTTTTTTAAAATAATATTGCAATGGAGCTAAGCCAACTTTATTACGTACATTAAAATTGGTATATGCATTGTATAAATCAGCAATTTTTTGTTCACTACTGCCTTTGGCATGTTTAGATTTTAAAAGTTCGTGTAATAGATTCAGACTCACTTTGTCTGTATTTTCACGCAACTCATCAAAACTACCCCAACGACTCTTGTCGGCAGGGATTTGTGTTGTTTTCATCCAATTTCCATTCACATAATTATAGAAATCATCTTGCGGACGAACCGACTTATCCATATAATCTAAACGAATTGCTTGATGCGCTTCTTGCGCCATGCCAATTATAGAGGCGCAAGCAAAACTTGCCGCCATTAGTTGTTTCTTCATAATAAAAATTTTCGCTAATATAAGTTGTGTTTACTGGCTTATATGTTACAAACTTAGTGATTTTGACTAGAAAAATATTTATATAAAGTACTATATTTGGTGCGCAAACAAATTATTTTATTCATCATGCAAAATGACACAGTTCTCATTACCGGAGCTTTAGGGCAAATTGGTTCTGAATTAGCAGAAAAATTAATTTCTATCTATGGTAAAGAAAAGGTAATTGTTACCGACATTCAACCCAAACCTTCGATTGAGCAAGATTTTATATATGAAGAGTTGGATGTTCTAGATTCCGAACGCATCTACCAAATCGTAGAAAAGTACGAGGTGAAAATTGTTTACCATCTGGCCGCCTTGTTATCCGGAACTGCCGAAAAAAATCCTCTTTTTGCATGGAAACTGAATATGGATTCTTTGTTAACTTTTCTAGAATTGGCAAAAGAGAAAAAGATTAAGCAGCTATTTTGGCCTTCATCTATTGGGGTCTTTGGTCCGGATACTCCAAAAGATAATACGCCACAAAATACTGTTCATACGCCTTCTACCGTGTATGGCATTTCTAAATTATCGGGAGAGTATTGGTGTAATTATTACCACGATAAATTTGGTGTTGATGTAAGAAGTGTTCGTTTCCCGGGTCTTATCAGCTGGAAAACCTTGGCAGGTGGTGGTACAACCGATTATGCAGTGGATATTTTCTATAAAGCACTAGAAAATAATCATTATACATCTTTCTTGAATAAAGGAACTTATTTGCCTATGCTATACATGGATGACGCCATAGAAGCAATTATCCAATTGATGAATGCGCCTGCAGAGCATCTAAGTATTCGCACTTCTTATAATTTAGGTGGATTGAGTTTTGAGCCTGAAGAACTTGCCGCAGAAATTAGAAAACATTTGCCCGATTTCACGATCGATTACGAACCTGATTTTCGACAAGCGATTGCCGATTCGTGGCCTTCGAGTATTGATGATGAAGTTGCTAGAAAAGATTGGCAATATCAACCCAAATATGATCTTGATCGAATGACCGAAACGATGTTGCAACATCTAAGAATAAAATTAAATATTCGATAATAGATGAATTTCATCCTTTTAACTTTCGGAATGTTCTTTGCAGTTTTCTGTATATCAAAACACAAAAAATATGGCAAATTTCATTTCAAAGTTAAAAGGTCTTTATCAGTTAGCTTCTACAATTGATATTGAACAAGTTAATATAATCTCTCAACAAGTCGATCTTCCTAAAATGCTAAAAGCTTTGTCGAATCTCGACAAAAATAAAATGAAAGCTTTGGAAAAAATGATCGATCCTACTCGCAAGAAAAAAGAACTTCCTCCGATTGATGGCGATTTTTATGATGTGTACCACGAATTACCTCCAGAATTGCGTGTAATACAACAAAAAGTTCGAGAAGTAATGGAAACAAAAATTCAGCCTTTGGTCAATGATTATTGGTTGCGAGACGAATTCCCTTTCGAAATTATTCCTATTTTTCAAGAACTTAATATTTGTGGAGTTACCTACGAAGGCTATGGTTGTCCTAACCTTCCGTTTCTCATGGAGGGTGTAATCGCTCATGAAATGGCAAGAATAGACGCTTCTATTGCTACCTTTTTCGGTGTACAATCTGGTTTGGTTATGGGATCTATTTATCTTTGTGGATCGGATGAACAAAAAAATAAATGGTTACCAGAACTACAACAACTCAAAAAAATTGGAGCGTTTGGTCTTACTGAACCCGAAGTTGGCTCAGGAGCAGCAGGTGGCTTAACTACCACTTGTGAAAAAACTGAAAATGGCTGGCTTCTCAACGGTGAAAAAAAATGGATTGGGAATGCTCCTTTTGCAGACGTCTTCATTATTTGGGCGCGTGATATCGCCGACGATCAAGTAAAAGGATTTTTGGTAGAAAAAGATAATCCAGGTATTTCGGTAGAAAAAATTAAAGGTAAAATGGCACTTCGGATTGTACAAAACGGACAGATTACCTTGAATAACTGTTTAGTTCCAGACACCGATAAGTTAGAAAAAGCCAATACTTTTAAAGATACTGCAAATGTGTTGCGAATGACGCGTGCTGGCGTTGCTTGGATGGCTACAGGATGTGCTCGAGGCGCTTATGAAAACGCGTTGGATTATACTCGAAAAAGAGAACAGTTTGGTAAACCAATTGCTTCTTTTCAGTTGATTCAAGGGCATTTGGTCGAGATGTTATCGAATCTTACGGCAATGCAAACGATGGTTTATCGCTTATCTAAAATTCAAGATGAAGGAAAATTAAAAGACGAACATGCGTCTCTAGCAAAAGTTTTTTGTACACTTAGAACTCGAGATATCGTAGCTCATGCTCGCGAAGTGATGGGCGGAAACGGAATTTTACTCGATCACAATGTGGCTCGTTTTGTGGCCGATGCAGAGGCAATTTACTCGTACGAAGGGACCAAAGAGATTAACTCGTTGATTGTCGGACGTTCAATTACTGGATTCAGTGCTTTTGCGTAAGGTTTTGATATTCTATATATAAAAAAATAAAAGCAGTTATACTATTTAATGACTGCTTTTATTATTTTTTTATTAGGATGGAAATCTTATACGTATTGATTGATTTCGTAATGACCAATTGGATAAGTTGCGATTTGTTTTACTTTTCCTTTTTGAATGAAAAAATCTATCCTACCTAAAAACAATCCAGACCACCCAACTTGATTAACCAAAACATTTTTTCCTGCAGAATTTATAAAAACCTGAGGCTCTGGTAAGAATGTATGTGTATGCCCTCCGATTATCAGATCTATATCTTTGGTCGCTTTTGCTAAGACTACATCACTTACCTGATTGCTTTGATATTCGTACCCTAAATGAGAAAGACAAATTACCAAATCACATTTTTGTTCCTCGCGTAAAATCCGGGTCATGTCTTGCGTAATTTCTATTGGGTCTAGATAGACGGTCTCTGCATAAGCGCGAGGATCGACAAGCCCTTTGAGTCCAACTCCTAGCCCGAAAATTCCTATTTTCACACCATCTTTTATAATAATTTTGTAGGGTTTTATAAGCCCTTCTAAAATCGTATTGGTAAAATCGTAGTTGGCATTGAGAATATCAAAATTAGCATAGGGAAGTTGCTTTTTTAAACCTTCTAAGTGATTATCAAACTCATGATTACCAATTGTCCCTGCATCATAGCCCATTTTCGACATTAGTCTGAACTCTAATTCACCACCAAACATATTAAAATATGGTGTGCCCTGAAAAACATCACCTGCATCTAATAAAAGAACATTTTTCTCTTGTTTTCTGATTTGGTGCAGCAAAGTTGCCCGACGTGCAAAACCACCTTTATTCGAGTATTTCGGATCTTTCGATTCCTCGAAAGGCTCTATTCTCGAGTGTTGGTCATTCGTATGTAAAATTGTAATTTTCTTTACATTTGGCTCATTAGCAAATAAATCTACTGAAGGCACTAAAGTAAAAGCAGTAGCAGCGGCAGTTTGTAGGATAAAATCTCTTCTTTTCATTTGGCAAATATTCTTTGTTTGGTGTCTACTTGTAGTGTGTCTGTCTTTTGAAACTCTACCATCAGTAAATCGCGTAGTTTTATGTTGAGTACTTTGGCGTCGATTGCTTTGGCAAAAAAGAACATTCGATCACCACCATTGTATAAATAATCGGTCGTTGCAATGCGGTATGTTTTTTGGTCGGATATTGGTTTACCGTCTATTGTATAATCATTTGCAGATTTTATGGAAATGTTTGCGACTGGATGCCCAACGCTAAAAGTTCTCAGGTAATCCATCATTTCTCTGACCGACTGTCCGGTAAGTGTTAACAACATCAATTCGTTCTCAAATGGCATCAATTCGTACACATTTCCTACGGTCAAAGGACCTTTGTTGAAGCTCCTTCTCAACCCACCATAATTAAGGACTACCGCATCAGCTTGCAGTTTTGGCTCGTTAATAAAGTGCAGGTTGATATACTCCAACGTCATATCGGCCGTAAGGTTACACAAGGTACAATAAAACCCATCTTTGGTAAGATCAACTGGCGTGTAGGTAATCACACGATTCATCTCTGTGTCGAGTTTTTGTTTATACGGTAGAATAAAAGAGACCATTTCAGAATCCTCTTCTAGCGCTGAGTCTATTGGTGTATTAGCTAGAAAATCAAACTTTTCTTGATGCAATGTTTGAGTGGTGCAAGAAACAGTGAGGGTCATCAAACCAAACAAACCAAGAAATTTCAGTTTTTTAATAGTTACTATCATGCTTACAAAATTCTTTATTTTATTTGGGAAATACGACTAAAAATCATTATTTTTTTTAAACAAATTCTAAAGTTAAGTTTAGATTTGTGTTTACGAAAGATTATTAGGAAATTTACATAATTTAATACCAATCATGAAAAATTTAATGGGAACTGGAGTTGCTCTAATTACTCCGTTCAAAGAAGATAAAAGTATTGATTTTCCTGCCTTGGAGAAGTTAGTAGATTATACTATCGAAGGTGGAGTAGAATTTTTGGTTGTTTTAGGAACAACTGCAGAAACAGCTACGTTGACTGCAGAAGAACAAAAAGCAGTAATAGAGACTGTCATTCGAGCAAACAAACAACGAGTTGCCTTAGTTTTAGGGATTGGAGGTAATAACACTACGGCTGTTGTAGAGGCGTATAAAACAAGTGATTTAGGAGCTTTTGAAGCAGTGTTGACCGTCTCTCCTTATTACAATCGACCAAGCCAAGAAGGTATTTATCAGCATTATAAAATGATTGCATCGCAAACCGATTCTAAAATAATTTTGTATAATGTACCAAGCAGAACTGGTTCTAATATCGAAGCAGAAACAACTGTACGTTTGGCCAACGAGTTTGACAATATCATAGCAATAAAAGAAGCTTCGCCAAATTTTCTACAATCAACCGATGTCCTACGACAAAATACAAGGAGGGATTTTTTTGTTTTGTCTGGTGATGACGAATTTGCTTTACCGATGACATTGGCGGGAGGAAAAGGAGTGATTTCTGTCATAGCACAAGGAATTCCACAACAATTTTCTTCTATGATACGTTTAGGTTTAGAAAGAAAAGTAGATCAAGCCTACGAAGCACATTATAAGATGGTAGAAATTACCCGAGCAATTTTTGCAGAAGGTAATCCTGCCGGTATAAAATCAGTTTTGCATCATCAAGGAATTTGTTCTCCATATACACGATTACCACTGATGCCGGCTACAGAAAATCTATCCCAAACCATAAAAAAAATATTAAATAATATAAATTAAAAATAAGAAAAATATGATTTCACAAGTAATTCTCGATGCATTAAACAAGCAAATAAAATTAGAAGGAGATTCTTCTCAACTCTATTTGGCAATGGCTTCTTGGGCAGAAGTCAAAGGATTAGAAGGTTCTGCCAATTTTTTATATGCCCACGCTGATGAGGAAAGAATGCATATGCTGAAATTAATCAAATTTATCAACGAGCGCGGAGGTAAAGCACATGTGCCACAAATAGAAGAGCCAGACCAAAGCTTTTCAAGCCTTAAAGATGTTTTCAAGGCAATCTTGAAACACGAGATTTTTGTCTCAGAAAGCATCAACGAAATTGTCGGACTTACCCTTGATGAACGTGATTATACTACCCACAACTTCTTGCAATGGTATGTTTCTGAACAGATTGAAGAAGAACGACTTGCACGCACTATTCTCGATAAACTAGAAATGATTGGTGAAGACAAAGGAGGTCTCTATCTATTTGATCGAGATGTAGCCAATATGGATCAAGGAAAAACAGCTGAATAGCACTTGATAAAAAAAGAGAATGGTTGGATATTTTTTTCAACAAATAGTTTATTTTTAGTAAGTTTGCAGAATGTTTAAAAAAGTTAGTTTAACCTTTCTTGTGGCCACGATGCTTACTTCGTGTAATACGCAATACAACAAAGCAATGAAAAGCTCTGATAAAGACGAGATTTTTTCTATTGCTAACACATTGTTCGAGCAAGGTAAATACGATTTAGCACTTGAGCTATACAATCGAATTTCCACCTCTTTTGTCGGAACAGAAAAGGCTGCAGATATTGCCTATAATATTGCGCAAGCCAATTACAACGATGAAAACTATCGTTTATCAGGGCATTTGTTTAAGAATTTTGCTGGCACCTACCCCTTGGATCACCGTGCAGAAGATGCACTATACTTATCGGCTTTTTCTTATTACAAAGATTCTCCGCGTTACAATCTCGATCAGACCAGTACATATAATGCGATTGATGAAATGCAAAACTTCATCAATACCTATCCAGAGTCTGAGCACGTAGCCCAAGCCAATGAATATATTGACGAACTTCGAGGTAAATTAGAGAAAAAAGCATTCGAAATAGCCCGTGTGTATTATAAAACAATGAAATACAAAGCAGCGGGAGTTGCTTTTGATAATATGGTAGACGATTTTCCGGATTCCAAATACAGAGAAGAAGCCATGCTCTATTCTCTTCGTTCGAAAGCCGAATTAGCGATGAATTTTAGCCGATTAGAGCATAAAGAACTTCGTCTACAAGAAGCACTCACCCAATATAAATTATTTTCGCGTTTATATCCAGAATCTAGCTTCAAAAGCGAAGCTGAAAAAATCAATACAAGCCTAGCCAAAGCTATCAACGATTTTGATAAAGTGAAAGCACAAATCGATATGCATAAAGAAGCACAAAAAGCTAAAGATAGAAACGTACAATATAACTTAGATAATCAAACTGTAAATTAAACGAAATTATTATGAACTTTAAAGATATAGATGCTGCAACAACAACTGTAACCTACAACCGAAACAAAATAGAGGCCAAAACTGGCAACATCTACGAAGCTATCGTAATCATGGGAAAACGTTCAGAGCAAATCAATCAAGAGATGAAGCAAGAACTTATCCAGAAATTAGATGATTTTGCCTCTCACACTGATTCTTTAGAGGAAGTTTTCGAAAATAGGGAACAAATAGAAGTATCAAAATTCTATGAGCGCTTACCAAAGCCTACTTCTATCGCAATCAAAGAATGGATAGATAATGATATTTATTTCAGAAATCCAAACGAGGATTAATGTCTAGACTGAAGAATAAAAATATACTTGTGGCAGTAACTGCCGGAATAGCGGCCTACAAGGTCGCTATTTTAGTTAGATTGCTCGTCAAGCAGGAAGCTCAGGTAAAAGTGATAATGACGCCTGATGCACGAAGTTTTGTTACACCTCTCACCCTTTCTACCCTTTCTAAAAATTCAGTAGAATGGAAGTTTTTTAGCGAAAATGGTGATTGGAATAACCATGTAGAATTTGCTCTTTGGGCCGATTATATGATCATTGCGCCATGTACCGCGAATACGCTTTCTGCGATGGCAAATGGCACATGTAACAACCTTGTGCTTGCAACATATTTATCGGCAAAATGTCCTGTGATTATTGCGCCAGCTATGGATTTGGATATGTATCAACATCCAACTACTAAGTCGAATTTAGAAATTCTTGAGAAAAATAATGTTCACATAATTCCATCAGAAAGCGGTGAGTTGGCAAGTGGTTTAGTTGGCGAAGGCCGAATGGCAGAACCTGAACATATAGTCGATTTTTTGGATAAACTTATCGAAAAAGATTTACCCCTTTTTGGGAAACATGTTTTGATTTCTGCAGGTCCGACATATGAAAATATTGATCCGGTTCGATTCATCGGAAATTATTCTTCGGGCAAAATGGGTTATTCGCTGGCTGAAGCTTCTTATTTACTTGGTGCTAAAGTAACCTTGGTCTCAGGTCCAAGTGCCGAAAAAGTTTCTCATAAGGAAATTACTGTCCAAAAAATTACTTCTGCGCAAGATATGTATACTGCGATGCACAACAATTTTCTAGAGGCAGATATTACCATAATGGCAGCTGCTGTAGCAGATTATCGTCCTAAAGAAATAGCCGAACAAAAAATAAAAAAAGACGACGATACAATGATTATCGAGTTGGTGAAAAATCCTGATATTCTGAAATCACTAGGCGAAATCAAAACTCCAGATCAAATATTGGTAGGATTTGCATTGGAAACCAATAATGAAATTGCTTTTGCAGAAAAAAAATTGAAAAAGAAAAACCTAGATTTCATTGTACTCAATTCGATGAGAGACAAAGAAGCTGGTTTCCAGAAAGACACCAATAAGATTACTATCTTAGATCGAAATGGTAAACAAAAAAGCTTCGAAACAAAATCGAAAAAAGAAGTTGCCTTCGATATTTTATCCTATCTTATCACCCAAAAATTATCATGATGAATAAGTTGCTTTCAATAATTTGTTTTGTTTTTGTGTCTACTTTTAGTTGGGCGCAAACCTTCGTAGCAGATGTCAATATAGATTATTCGCAAGTGCAGGGCTCGAACACACAGGTGTATCAAACTTTACAAAGATCTTTAAAAGATTTTATTAATAATACGAATTGGACCACTACCCGATTGAAACCGCACGAAAGAATCGAAGCAAATTTCAATATCATCATCATCAACAAAACCGGTAACGAGTACAAAGCTTCACTTCTCGTTCAATCGAGAAGACCGGTTTTCAACTCCACCTATTATACACCGATGCTGAACCTAGCTGATAATAACTTTACTTTTGAATATTCTGAAAATGAACAATTGATTTTCAACGATCGGAAGTTTAGCAATAAAAATCTTACCGATGTAGTGGCATTTTACATCTACATGATTTTAGGTTATGATGCAGATTCTTTTGCCAGAAATGGCGGAACAGAATATTACAAAACCGCACAAAAAATAGCACAATTAGGGCAAGGTACCAAGTTCAGTGGTTGGAGCGATTTGGATGGCTTACAGGCGAGAAGCCTATTGGCGAGTAATTTCCTGAAAAGTGATGCCAATAACTTGCGGACAACTATTTATCAGTACCACAGAAGTGGCTTAGATTTAATGGCAGAAAGCGATATGCGAGCAAAAAACAACTTAGGAAACGCACTGTTACAATTGGATTTTTATGCAAAAGGTAATTATCAACAGTTTTATCCTGTAGATTTATTTATTTCGGCAAAAAAAGATGAAATCACAAAAATTTTTGGTGGAGGCCCTGTTTCTACGGTGAATCTTCCTCAATTGAAAGAAATATTAAACACGCTTTCTCCGAAAAATAGAGAAACCTGGAACAACCTGAAAAAATAAGATGTTACAAAGTTTACGTGTCACAAATTTTGCAATCATAGACGAACTCGAGGTTGAGTTTGAAAAAGGTTTAACGACCATTACCGGTGAAACGGGTGCTGGTAAATCGATTTTAATAGGTGCTCTTAAATTGGTTTTAGGAGAAAGAGCCGATATGAAACTACTCAAAAATCAAGAAAATAAGGGAATTATTGAAGCAATTTTTCAGATAAAAGACTTGGGTCTCCAAACATTTTTTTCTGAACATGAACTGGATTACGATCAAGAAACCATCATCCGTAGAGAGTTATTGCCCTCTGGTAAATCTCGTGCTTTTATAAATGACACTCCAGTCAACATCAATCTATTACAAAAGTTATCTGAACAATTAATTGACATTCATTCTCAGTTCAACACAGCAAAAATTATTGAGAATAATTATCAACTTCATGTCTTGGATGCGTATGCACAAGATCAGCTAGATATCCAATCCTACCAAAAAGAGTTTACCTCCTATAGCTTATTGCAAAATGAGGTTGAGCTATTGAAAACTCAGCGGCAAGAGATGGCAAACAACCACGATTATAATGCGTATTTGCTAGAAGAGCTTACGAAAGCAGAACTGAAAAAACATGAGCTAGAATGCTTAGAAGAAGAAGCTAAAACATTGAGCCATGCAGAAGATATTCTCGCCAATTTAGCAGAAACTTCACACCTTTTTCAAGATGAAGAATTTGGGCTATTGACTGTTTTACGAGAAGTTGAACAAAGACTAAATAAAATAAGTAGTTTTTCTGAAAACTTATCTACGCTATACAACCGACTGCTTACAGCAAGGATAGAGTTGGAAGATGTGCAACAAGATTTGGAAGGTGAGCTGAGTAGTTTTGAAGCAAATCCTGAGCGATTGATCGAAATTAATGAACGATTGGATTTATTGCATAATTTATTACGAAAACATCAAGCACAAACAATCGAGGAGCTTTTGGAGATCGAAGAAAAATTAGCAGAACAAAATTTTGGATTAGAAAATATAGAAGAAACGATTGCTAGAAAAGAGAAAGACCTTGTAAAGCTTGAAAATTTATTAGAGCAAAAGTCGCTAAAACTTCATAAAACAAGAGAACAATCGATACCGAAAGTGGAGAAATATTTAATGCAAACATTACAACAGTTAGGAATGCCGAATGCTGTTTTATCGATTCGTTTACAAACTTTACCGCGTTTTACATCGACTGGTAAAAGTAAAGTAGAATTCCTTTTTAGTGCCAACAAAGGTTCAGAACCAAAAAATATTGAAAAAGCAGTTTCTGGTGGAGAAAGATCTCGTTTGATGCTGGCAATCAAAAAGCTGTTAGCAGAACACCTTCAACTACCTACACTGGTTTTGGACGAAATTGATACAGGTATTTCTGGTAAAATAGCCAATGATACAGGATTGGTTATGAAAGAAATGGCCAAAAATATGCAGCTTTTCGTAATTACGCATTTGCCACAAGTAGCCTCTAAAGGAAATAATCAGTATAAGGTTTATAAGACAATAGACAAAAATTCTGCCTCTACAAAGATAAAAAAACTTGATCACCAAGAGCGTCTAAATGAAATTGCCCAAATGATCTCTGGATCATCGGTTACAGATTCTGCATTGGAACAGGCCAAAGCATTAATGCAATAAAAATAATGTATAAAATACACCCATTACCCAATAAAAAAAAAATAGCCTTACCCGAAAAATTTACATTTCCGTTCTACTACGATCCACACCCTTTGGCGATTGAAGCTTCGGAGATTCTACAAAACTATCTAAAAACAACCACAGATTTTGATCATAATTTTGGGTTAGATAATAATCGAAAAGATATAGAAATTGGTAAAATGTTTGGTGTTTTGGTTGTGAAAACAAAAGAGAACACACTAGGCTTTTTAGCCGCTTTTTCTGGGAAATTAGCCAATAAAAATCATTGGGATTATTTCGTTCCTCCCATTTTTGATATGTTGAAAAAAGACAGTTACTTTCATCAGAAAGAAGAAATTCTCAATGATTTGAATAATTCAATTAACACTTTAGAAAACCAAAGTTATTTTATTGATTTACAAAACGATCTAACCAAATACCAACTAGATTATCAAAAGAAAATTACTGATCAGAAGCAAAAAATGAAGCGACAGAAATCTCAACGAGATATGCTTCGCAGAAAGTTAAAAGAGAAGCTTTCTCCTGAGGAGTTTGAGAATGAAAATGCTATCCTAATAAACGAAAGTTTGGCGGAAAAAAGAACTTTACGAGATTTGAAGGAAAAGCAAAATCTTACTTTAAAAAAAATAGAAAACCAACTATCAGAATATAAAAAGAAGATAGAAGACTTAAAATGTAAACGAAAAAGAATATCCAATCATTTACAAACGTATTTATTTCAGCAATATCAATTTTTGAATCAAGACAAAAAATCGAAAAATTTATTGGCAATATTCGGTAAAAATCCGCCTGCTGCAGCCGGAGAATGTGCAGCGCCAAAACTATTGCAATATGCATTTTTACATGATTTACTACCTATATGCATGGCGGAATTTTGGTGGGGAGCTTCGCCAAAATCGGCCGTAAGAAAACATGCGCAATATTACCCTGCATGTACGCAAAAATGTCAACCAATTTTAGGACACATGCTAAGCGCAACACTTGTTGATGATAACCCATTGTTGATAGATACAAATAAAGATAAAGAAATTGAGTTTTTGTATGAAGATGATGCGATTATTGTCATCAATAAACCCGAGAATTTTCTTTCTGTACCAGGGATTCAAGTAAAAGATTCTGTACAAACTAGATTACAACAGCAATATCCTCATATTTCATCACCGATGATTGTACATCGATTAGATATGCAAACTTCTGGCTTAATGGTTATTGCAAAATCTAAAATAGCCCATGAGAAATTACAGAAACAATTTCTGAAAAAGAAAGTAAAAAAACGATACGTTGCTTTATTAGAGGGTGAAGTAAATAAATATTCGGGTGAAATTAACTTGCCTTTGAGAGTAGATTTAGAAGATCGTCCTCGTCAATTAGTTTGTTATCAATATGGTAAAAATGCTAAAACTCTTTACCAAGTAGAATCAATTTCAAATGGTATTACAAGAATATTTTTTTATCCTATAACAGGAAGAACTCACCAATTGCGTGTACATGCTGCTCATTCTTTGGGACTTGATTCGCCAATTTTAGGAGACGATCTATATGGACAAAAAGCTTCTCGGTTATTTTTACATGCCGAATGCTTAGAGTTTTTTCATCCAATATCAAATAAAAAACTTACATTTATCAAAGACCCAAATTTCTAATTTTATTCTACAATGGAAAATATAACTGTAAAGGAGATGATTTATCAACAGATGGATCATTTTTTAGGGAAAGCAATCAATCAGGATCATCAAATTACATTATCGAAAGTGCTAGAAATTGCAGCTTGGGTAAGTGCTTTTGTTATTCGCCAACGACATATACAGCAAGGACAGATTACCGAAGAGGAAATGCAAATGGTTATGGGATCTGTAGGCAATTTTTGTCATGAAAATTTTCATGATAACTTTACTCAACAAGAATTTAATCTATTGAGTGATAAAATTTTAGAGCTATTAAAAACACCAACTTTTGATCAAGACGCTAAAACGTATTTCGAACAATATTATCCGATAAAAAAAATGTATTCTTAAGAGGTGATTTTACTAAGATAATCAAGAACTTTTTCATTAAAAACTGCAGGCTGATCGACATTGACTACATGTCCAGAATTAGGAACAATAAAAATTTCGGCCGTGCGCTGGTGTTTTTTTGCAATTTTTTTAATGCTTGGTAAAAACATATAATCTTCTTCACCCATAATATAAAAAGTCGGAATACCACACTCTACTTCTCTAAAAACTCTTAGTAAAGGAAAAACATCTGCCGTTAACTTAAACCATTTCAAGAATTCTTTTTGATACAGTTTTTTAGCTTCTCGGATAAAAAGAGAACGTGATTCTTTATGAGTGTTCTTAGGCATAATGACAAAGGCTAATATCTTATACAAGAACAAATATGGTAAGATATTCTTGAAGAGATTTCCTACAGTTATCAGTACTTTTCCACGTAAATTTACTTTCATTACTGCACCTCCCATCACCATAGAAGTCAACCTATAGGGTTGCAATTCTGCCAATTGTCTAATAATTATGGTCCCTAGTGACATGCCAACAAAATGAGATTTCTGGATTTTTCGATAATCCAAAACTTCTATAATATCTTTGGCAATCGACTCGAATGAGTAACGCTTTTCGAATAAGGAACGTAAATTGGCTTTTGATCTTCCATGACCACGTAAATCGAGCAATAAAACATTGAAATGTTTTTTGAAAGCCCTGATTTGCTTAAACCAAATTGTCGAACTTCCTCCTGCACCGTGAATAAACGTTACCCATTCGGTCGACGTAGGATGTGTATATAATGTATGTGCTAACAACTTAATCTATTAAAACATGAATAAAAAAAAATTCTATCATTCGTTATTTAATAATACCGCTGCTTCTTTTGCAAAATAGGTAGAGATGAGATCTGCACCTGCTCTTTTAAAAGCCGTTAAGGATTCTAACATGACTTGGTCATGATCGAGCCATCCTTTTTCTGATGCTGCTTTGATCATTGCATATTCACCCGAAACCTGATAAACAGAGACAGGTACTTGCAAATGATCTTTCACTAATCGCACTATATCCAAATAAGCCATTCCTGGTTTTACCATCAAAATATCTGCACCTTCTATTACATCTGCTTCTGCCTCTCTCAAAGCTTCCATACTATTATGGTAGTCCATTTGATAGGTTTTTTTATCTCTCGGTATTTCTTGGTTGTCTACTGGAGCGCTATCCAAAGCATCGCGGAAAGGTCCGTAGAAATTACTTGCATATTTTGCCGCATACGACATAATCCCAACTTTGGTAAATCCGTTTTGATCCAACCCTTGTCGTATAGCCGCTACTCGTCCATCCATCATGTCCGACGGAGCCACGAAATCTGCCCCACTTTCTGCATGCGAAATAGACATTTTCACTAAAGCTTCTACCGTTTCATCATTCAAGACAGTTCCGTTTTTTACAATTCCATCATGTCCAAACATCGAATAAGGGTCCAATGCCACATCAGGCATTACCACCATTTCGGGAGCAATTTCTTTTACCGTTTTGATAGCTCTTTGCATCAAACCGTCGGGATTCCATGCTTCCTTTCCTGTATTGTCTTTTAGAGATTGATCTACTTTTACATAAATATTAACTGCACGAATTCCCAACTGCCAAATCAGCTTAATCTCTTCTTTCAATAAATCCAAAGATAGACGATAAATACCTGGCATAGAAGGGATTGCCTCTTTATTGTTTACGCCTTCATTGATAAAAATAGGTAAGATGAAATCCTTGGTGCTTAAATGATTTTCTCGGATTAGCGATCGAACCGATTCGTTGATTCTTAATCTTCTATGACGAATAGGAATATCCATGTTGTTTTTATTTTTTTAATGATCCAAATATACGCTATTTTGATGGATTTTTGGATATATTCAAAAGCTTTAACAAGAGGTTTTTATATCGCCAAGAAAAGTTTAATTTTGCATCATGCGAATAGATATCATCACCGTTTTACCAGAATTATTAACAAGTCCTTTTAGTGCTTCGATCATGAAACGTGCTCAGGATAAAGGATTGGTCGAAATTCATGTTCATGATTTACGAGAATTTGGGAAAGGTAAATATAGACATGTGGACGATTATCCGTATGGAGGTAGTTCGGGTATGGTGCTAATGTGCGAGCCACTAGATCAATGTATAGAAAAATTAGTAGCTCAAAGAACGTACGATGAGATTATTTACCTTACGCCCGATGGCAAAACCCTAAATCAATCCATAGCGAATAGCTTTTCGTTGAAGAAAAACTTAATGATGATTTGCGGTCATTACAAAGGAATCGACCAGAGAATTCGTGATATGTGGGTGACCAAAGAAATCTCTATAGGTGATTATGTATTGAGTGGAGGTGAATTCGGGGCAATTATTTTGGCCGATAGTATAATTCGACTGATTCCAGGTGTATTGGGTGATGAAACTTCTGCTCTCTCCGACTCTTTTCAGGACAATCTATTAGCTCCACCTGTTTATACGCGTCCTGCAGAGTACAAAGGGCATAAAGTTCCTGAGATTTTATTGTCCGGTAATTTCCCGAAAATAGAAAAATGGCTACATGAGCAGGCCATTGAAAGAACAAGAGCCCGAAGACCAGATTTATTGGATGAATAATAAAAAAAATCCTACCATAATTATCGGTAAGATTTTTCTTTTAATATCAAAATTTATGTTTTATACAGCATCAAAATCAATGGTTAATTTGGTAGATTTTGGTCGAGAGATACATGCCAATGTTAGACCATCTTTATAGTCCGAGTCTGTCAATACAAAATTTTCTCCGATATTTACTTCGCCTTCTATTACTTTACATAAACAACTACTGCAAATCCCTCCTTTGCAAGAATAAGGCGCATCTATATCTTCATCCAATAACGTATCGATAAGATTTTTTTCTTTGTGCCATGTTACGGTATGTTGCTCATTGTCAAGGATTACGGTAACTTCTACTGTGTTTACATTCGAGTCATTATCTCCAAAAATCATTTTAGGATTGGTCAGAGGATTAAAAAGTTCAAAATGTATGTGACGCTCGATAATTCCTGCATTTTTAATTGATTTCGCCAATTCGAAAATCATTTCTTCTGGCCCACAAACCATGGCTTCGTCTACTTCGTTTATATCAACTAACTGATTCAAAATCAAATCAAACTTTGCTGCATCAATCCGACCATTAAACAACCAATCTTCTTGCGGATCGTTGGTATAGAAGTGGAAAACATGGAGTTGAGATGGATATTGTAGTTTCAATTCATTGAGTCGTTCACAGAACATTACTGATTTTGTCGAGCGATTACCATAGAATAAGTAGAAATTTACCCATTCTTCGGTTTGCAGTGTATATTCTAGAATACTCATAATTGGTGTTATACCGCTTCCTGCTGCAAATGCTAAAAGTGTTCTTTTTTCATTGGGTTTTGATGGTATTACAAAACGACCATTTGGCGTCGAAACTTTTAGCTGATCTCCTATTTTGGTTTCTTTCACCAAATAATTAGATATTTTTCCGTTTTTGGTTGCTTTTACTGCTATTGTCCATTCGTGGTTTTTTGGAGAACTGCAAAGCGAATAGTCTCGGCGTTCGCCCATAACTTCGAGGGTTAAATATTGTCCTGCTTGGTAAGAATAAGCTTCTTGTAAATGGACAGGAACATCGAAAAATAATTGAACAGAGTCATCGGTTAACTGTTTTTTATCTTTTATGGTGAGTAAATTAAAAATCATTTCTATTCTATACTTTACATTTTTGCTTATAATAGTTTACAAATTTAAGGTATCTTGTGTATAAAAGAAAACATAAAATATATGGAGATAGCACTTATAGCCCATGATGGCAAAAAAGCAGAAATGGTTAATTTTATCATGAAACATCAAAAGATTCTAGCCGCAAATAATATTCGTCTTATTGCTACAGGAACAACAGGAAAGTATGTAGAACAAATAGGTTTAGACGTTATGCCTATGCTTTCTGGACCCTTGGGAGGCGATGCACAAATTGCTGCACGGGTTGCGGAAGGGATTACCAATATGGTTTTCTTTTTCCGCGACCCGATGGGGAAACATCCGCACGAACCTGATGTCAATATGTTGTTACGTCTTTGTGATGTACATAATGTTCCATTGGCAACGAATCCAGCAACTGCAGAAATGCTACTCGACCATCTAATAAAATAAATTACCACAAGTCAAAATATATTTTTATTTTATGCTATACATTTGTATCCTAAATAACTGTTTTAAAAAATGAGTCTAATAGATAGCTTAAAGTGGCGCTATGCTACTAAAAAAATGAATGGTAAAAAGGTGGAACAATCCTTGGTTGAACAAATTATTGAAGCGGCACATTTAGCTCCTTCTTCATCAGGCATTCAACCTTTTGAAATTATTGTTGTCTCTAATGATGAACTGAAAAAACAAATTCAACCTATTGCTAACAATCAAACCCAAATTGTAGACGGTTCTCATCTGTTAATTTTTGCTTCGTGGGATCAATATACAGATGAGCGCATAGATTTTATTTTTGATCATATGGATCGTGAGAGAAACTTACCAGAGAACAGTTCTAACGATTATAAAAACAGCCTAAAAAAATCGCTTTTTGCCCTTACAAAAGAACAACAGGCTTGTCATACGGCTAAGCAAGCTTACCTATCTTTTGGTGTAGCAATTGCTGCTGCTGCCCAATTACGCGTAGATGCTACACCTATGGAAGGTTTTGATAATGCTGCGCTCGATACGTTTTTAGGGTTGGATAAAAAAGGGTTAAAATCGCAAACTATTCTCACTTTGGGACATCGTGCTACTGAAGGTGATTGGCTACAAGGATTAAAAAAAGTTCGTCAACCGAAAGAGAAATTTATTACAGTTTTCGAGTAACTTTTCTTTTTCGATACACGCTGCAATGTATAAAATTGTGGCAGAAGAAGGATTGTTGCACTTTGCACAATCCTTTTTTTCGCAAAATAGTATCAATATTGGGTAATTTCGTCACCTTTAGTTTTGCTACTATTCTAAAAAAGAAATACATACTTCGCAACAAAATTTTTTGCCAAGTTTTTGGGTTTTCGGTATAATCAACTACAATGATGTTTGGGTTATTATGATTGTCTACTAATTTCCGAATGAGTAATGCTACTTCATTATCATTAAAATTGTCTAATATAAACGGTAATATAATTACATCAAAACCCTTTGGTAAATCATCACGAAGAATGTCTAAACAATAGATCTCTGTGTTTTGTGGTAATTTTCTTTTCTTGCAAATTTCTAGCATTTCTCGAGATTGGTCAATCAGTACGATACGAGGAAATTCTTGTTCAATAGTCAAATTTTCTAGAAACTTCCCGTCGCCTACTCCTAATATTAAGATTTTATCTGTAGTTTTTGCAAGTGTCAGTGCAAAGTATTGTGCACGAATCAAATGATTACCAAACACCAACCTACTCAAAAATTGATAATACGGTGCAATATAAGAATAATCCAAAAATGTAAATTTACGTTAAAGAAGGGTCTTCTAACTCTTCGGAAAAGCGAAGGTTTATTAATAACTCAGTCATCAAACGTCCACGAAATTGACAGTCAGTTTCGAATAAAAGCAGGTCAAAAACATCTTGTAATTGGTTTCGATCTATGTAATCCAAAATTAGTTTACTGCCTTCATTATGAAAGTAAAAATCGAGTTCTATGAAATAGCCTCGTAAATTCTGAATACTTTGCTGCTGAACAAACTCCTGATCCCGAAACAGTTCTGCAAATTTTAATGTTCGATGTTGGTAAACAAATAGTTTATCTCCTTTTTTTGTTTCTAGAAAGAGATCTTCTATTGTATAAGAAGAAAAAAGATAAGCAAAACCTTTAAAATCATATTCGGTAATTTGCAATGAGTATCGCTTATCTTTTTTGTATAATGTGAATCGACGGGTAAAATCATGTACATGACTTATTTTAGAGAAATCTCTAAAATCTTTATTCAGCTCTATGATATTCAGGTCATGCATACCCAAATATATAAAAAAAGTCTGAATATCATATGGTTAGATAAAAAAATAATATCCAACCATATGAAAAATTCTGTTTATTAACTTTTTGTCTATTTTTTTGGCAAGAAAACTTCTGCCATCATGCAACGTGCACTTCCACCTCCTAGAGTTTCTATCGTTTCGATGTTTACAGAAATTATTGGGTTGTATTTTTCGATAGTTTCTATCTGCTCATGTGTAAGTGAGTCAAAAGCTGATTGCGACATTACCAAATAAGCTTGTCCCAAACCACCAACCTGGAGCATGTTTCCAGCAAATCGATGCATTTGTTCTTCGGTAATAGAAATAATTTCTTTAACCGATTCTGTTAACATATCACATACATGTTTTTTCTCTTGTGAATCATCTAAACTGTCTAAACAAATAATTGCGTAACGGTCTGCAACACACATCATTACATTTGTGTGATAGATAGGTAAACGCTCATTATCAACTGTCTGATATGCAGTGAAGTAAACCGGTGTATATTCTAGGTCTTCACAAAATTCTATAAACAAATCTTCGTCTGTTCTTGGTGAAATCGCTGCATAGGCTAATTTATTTTCGCGATCGAGAATGATACTTCCAGTTCCTTCTAAAAATATATTATCCTCAGCGGCTTCGGTATAGTCTATAATATCATTAACTAGAAAACCTTTGCTTTCTAACAACTCGAAAATATCTTCTTCTCGTACTTCTTGTCGTCTATTTTCGGCAAACATTGGATATAGCACACAATCTCCATTCTCATGAAAACTGATCCAATTGTTCGGGAAAATCGAATCGGGAGTGTGTGGTACGGGTGTGTCTTTTATCGTAATAACATTTACACCTTTTTCGCGTAAAGTGCTCACCATTTGTCGAAATTCTTGAAGTGCTAGAGCCTGAATTTCATCAGCAGAATTTTCTGGTTTTTGCTGAAAATAATTATTTACAGCCGTTTGCGCATTGTAATGAAACGCAACTGGCTCAACCATTAAAATGGTTTGGGTATATTGTTTATTTTTCATCTATACGGTATAATGGTAATGTTGAACAACGGAGTAATCCTCCCATTTTAGATACCTCTCGGTAATTAATTTCTTCTACTTCTATTCCCCATTTTTCTTGTAAATGTGTATTGAGTCTTGTGAAATTCTTTTCAGAAACTACTACAGTTGGTGAAATAGAAAATACATTGGGTGTCATCCAGTACATTTCTTCTTCGGTTACGTGGAATAGATTTTCTTCACCAAATAGTTCTACAAGATATTGATACTCATCTTCTTTCCTAAAACCGTCTTTGTATATTATTGCTTTGTCTTTCCCTACTGGCTGAAAGGTACAATCCAAATGTAATATTCCTTTGTAAGGATCTTCATCACTTTTGTGCAAATCAAAAGCAACTACTTTTTTGTTAGGAAAATGATTTCTAAGAAACTCTACTGCTTGCATGTTTGTGCGGGCAGTTTTATATTGTTTAAAATCATCACCTAAATAGGTGCCAACAAAGATATAATCGTTCCAAAGTAAAACATCGCCTCCTTCTACATATACATCTTCTGGTATTTTGATGTATTGATCGGCTGAAATATTTTTTTCGATAAAGTCAATTGCTTCTAATTCGGGTAAACGATCAGGAATAATATTGGATACAAAAAATTTATTTTCTATTACAAAAGCAATATCTCTAGCAAATACTTGATTAACTCCTACTAAATCCTTCGGACGAAGAACTTCTACATCATGCTTTTTTAATACAGCTTCGAATTCGGCTATTTCATTTACCAAATTTTTTTCTTTTGGATAGGTTTTTTCCAAAACACTTTCATACGATTTTGCATCAAAAACTTCTTGTAAAGTAGGTTCTTTTCCCATATCATTGGCAATACCTAATACAACTGTTTTCAAGCGATCACTCTCGTTATTTACGTGTAGTTGCATAGTTTATTTCATTTTTTTTGTGGCAATTTTTGTTATAAGTTTTAGTTTACTTGGATAACCCTAAAACCTTAAGTCCGTTTACTGTAGCAATATCAGAAAGGCTCTCCACATCATAATAGTGGCAAGCCTCTAACATCACTCTCAATTCGGTAAGTAAATGACCATCTGAAAAAGGTTTGTATATATCATTTATATTGTCCGTACCAAAGGCTACATTTATCCCTCTTGGCACCATTTCATCAACCGGAGTTACCGAATTATGTGAAGGTGCTAAACGTTCTGTACGGTTATGATCGATCCATGCAGTCGGACAAGAAATTACATGCAAATCTGCTTCTTTTATCAAATCATACAACTCGAAACGATATTTTTTCGGATGAGCGGCAACCGATATCGAATGTACCGCAGAAACTTTACCTTGCATTCCATGTTCGATAACTTTACGTGCCAATTGTTCGGTTTCTTTTTCTTCGTCGGTATTGAACTGATCGACATGTACATGTACCAATAGATTTTTTTCTTTGGCTGTAGAGAGTAGAATATCTAGGTGTTCGTCTTCTTTACCAAAATCTTTGGCTGGCAACCCCCCAATAATGTCTACAAACTGAGCAGAAAGATCAAACCATTCTCTTGCTTTTGGGTTAATAACACCTTTGAGAACTTGATTGGCAAAACGAATTTCTAAATCGTTCCCGTAATTTTCTCGTAAACGCTGTGCCGCTAAAATAGACCGATCTTCAATTACTTCATCACAATCTATAAAAGAGCCAATCGCTTGTACACCCTGCTCGAGCATATAAGTAATGGCTTTTTCCATTCGGAAATAAATATCATCAACAGAAGAATTTCTTTTCATGTCATCGACCAAATGCCATTTCTCTTTTAGATAAGAGTTCGATAATGCAAAAGTATCTCGAGTCAAAGAATACGCTCTATCCAAATGAGAATGTGCGTTCACCCAACCTCCTCTGGCTTGTACTTTTTCTAAAACTTCTTCGATTGGATTGTAATTATTAGCGTTCATTGTTGTTTTTGTTTGTTTTTGTTTGGATGCAAAAATACTACGCTTTTATGGCATTTCTTAACCGAAATGATACCAAATATCTAAAAAGATTTACGTAATTTTGTTTTTTGTTTCTAATTTTTTTCATCCTACTAGTTTGGGTTTTTCGACAAAATATTTTATCTTATCCATTTCCTGAAGAAAGTCTCTTCTATCCTACTAAACTTATAATTTTTTCTGTATTTTATATAAAACCTCAGACTATAATATTTCGGATATTTGGACTAGATAAAAATTATTATAAAATGCCTACAACAAAACAATATACCGTTCATGGATTGCAAAACTATCAAAGTAAAAAAGAAGTAGAAGCAATACTCAATACAATACCTGGGGTAAAAGCTAAAGTGTTTTTACCTGATCAATTTTTCATCGAAAGCGAAAAAGAACTTTCGTCAGAAGAACTTCAGAAATACCTTACGCAAGCGGGTGATTATCATTTGGTCATTCCTGGCGATTCGTTGCCGGATCATATATTGGCTAACCAATCAGAAAGCGGAAAATATATTTGTCCGATGTTTTGCGAAGGCGACAAAGAATACGACGAACCAGGTCGATGCCCGGTTTGTAATATGTTTTTAATGCCGGTTGAGCAAGTTAACAAGAGTCTATTGCAGAACAAAACCGAACAAACAGCTGATGCAAGTTGTTGTACGGGTCATGCCGGCGTTTATCCACCACCAAGTTTTACCGAAGATCAAATAGGGAAATATTATTGCCCGATGATGTGCGAAGGCGATAAAGTGTATGATGAAATGGGAAGTTGTAGGGTGTGCGGAATGAATCTGGAAAAAATAACACCACTAAAACCAAAAACACAATTCACATGTCCGATCCATAATGAGATAACAACCGATGAGCCAGGCAACTGTCCGATATGTGGAGCAGATTTAGTACCAATCGAACCCAAAGAAGAAGTAGATGAAGTTTATCTTGGTATCCGCAAAAAGTTCATAATATCGGTTGTTTTCACCATGCCTATATTTTTGTTAGCTATGGGAGAAATGATTCCAGGTAATCCTATCGGGAGAATTATCTCGTACAAAGCTTCTGCATATCTACAATTTTTCTTGTGTTTACCTGTTGTTTTTTATTGTGGTTGGACGTATTTTATTCGGGCTTACAACTCATTCAAGACATGGCATCTCAACATGTTTAGTTTGATTGGATTAGGTACCACAGCTGCATTTCTGTACAGTCTTGTTGCCTTGTTTTTTCCACAGATATTCCCCGTAGAATTCAGAACACATCACGGGCAAATCGGTTTATATTTCGAGTCTGTTGCTGTAATCATTACACTGGTTATTTTGGGTCAATTGATGGAAGCCAAAGCACATTCTAAAACCAATAAAGCTCTAAAAGAACTGATTAAACTTACCCCTAATGAAGCGATTTTAATCACCAAAAATGGAGATAAAAAAATATTGGTAGACAGCATAAAAATTGGCGATCAACTGCGTGTTCGTCCTGGCGATAAAATTCCAATAGACGGTAAAATCATCGAAGGGAATAGTGATATAGATGAATCTATGATTACCGGAGAAGCAATTCCGGTATCAAAAATCGTAAATGATAAAGTAATTGGTGGAAGTATAAATGGTTCGGGAAGTTTTATTATGACCGCTGAGAAAATTGGTCAAGACACCATGTTGTCGCACATCATTCAGATGGTGAATTCGGCAAGTAGAACGCAAGCGCCCATACAACGATCTGTAGATAAAATTTCTAAAATTTTTGTCCCAACTGTAATTGCAGTTTCCATTCTTACATTTTTTGCTTGGTGGATATTCGGTGGAGAAAATAGAGTAGCTTACGCCATTGCCAATGCTATTGCTGTATTGATCGTTGCCTGTCCTTGTGCACTTGGTTTGGCTACGCCAATGTCGGTAATGGTTGCGGTAGGAAAAGGTGCAAAAAACGGAATTTTAGTGAAAAATGCAGAAGCCTTAGAACGCCTCAATCAGATAGATACTTTGACCATAGACAAGACAGGAACCCTAACAGAAGGGCGACCAAGCATCGTGAAAGTTGATCTTTTGGATCAAACAAATCGAGAAAATGCGATTCAATTTGCGGCAAGTCTCAACCAAAATAGTACGCATCCGCTAGCTTTAGCATTTACCGAACTAGCCAATAAAGAAAATATTGAGAATCTTAAAGTAAATGATTTTTCGAATCTTTCTGGAAAAGGAGTTTCAGGTTCAATAGATAATCAAAAAGTTGCTTTAGGAAATCTACGTTTGGCCCAAGAATTATCGCCCGCTTTTCATCCTACCGAAATACCTTCTAACACGACTTCTTACCTTATTATAGAGGATAAAGTTGTTGCCGTTTTTGAGCTTTCTGATTCTCTGAAGCCTACGACCAAAGAAGCAATCAAACAATTGAAAGAAGAAAATATTGATTTGATTATGCTTACGGGTGACAATAAAAATACTGCAGCAAAAGTTGCAGAGGAAGTTGGGATTTCTCATTATCAAGCAGAGGTATTGCCAGCAGATAAATTATCGATTATAAAAGATTTGCAGCAAAAAGGTAAAATTGTAGGCATGGCAGGAGACGGGATTAATGATGCACCTGCTTTGGCACAGGCCAACGTGGCCATTGCAATGGATTCTGGAACCGAAGTGGCAATAGAAAGTGCCGATATTACTTTGCTAAAAGGAGATTTGCTAGGTGTAACGAAGAGTATCAACCTTAGTAGAGCAATGATGAAAAACATCAAAGAAAACTTAGCTTTTGCGTTTATTTATAATTTATTAGGAATTCCGATTGCGGCTGGCATCTTGTATCCTTTTTTAGGCATTCTGATGTCGCCAATGATTGCTGCAGCAGCAATGAGTCTAAGTTCTGTTTCGGTAATTCTTAACTCGACTCGCTTGAATAACGTAAAATTGACAAAGCGATAATCATTAAAAAAAAGCCTTTAAACTATAATAAAAAGGCTTTTTTTTGTTTTCTATACTTCTATTAAAAATTAATTAATTATTTTTTCTGGCAACATGGCGTGCGCAGAAACTTCATAAAACAGAATCGCCAAAAACTGTAAATATTCGGCATGATTGTATTCTTCATGTACCATGTCGTCGATATTGATTTCATAATAATTCTCGAATAAATTTTGCAAACGCAATATGAAATCTTCTTGAGAAATGGTTTGATTTTTCAGGTCTGAATATATAAAATCATTTGATCCTAAAAATTCATTTCGAAATTGAAATAAAGGTGAATTTCTAATCGACAACGTATTGAACATTAATTGAGAAATCATTTGTCCACGATTTTCGGTTTCGAAATTCCATTCTTTTCGCAAGCTCATAGAATTTGGTTTTAGGAACAAATAATTATGGAAAGCATGTATATGTTTGGCAATTGTACGATTGGTGTCTAAGTAGAAAAACTGTAAAATGGTTGAAAATAAATGATTTGCATTTAGCCTATTGGGGTCGTAAATAAAGAAAAGAGGAAACTTGTACAGGGCGCGATACATCGGCGGGGAAATCCGTAAAATTGTAGCTTGCAAAAAATTGAAACCTTCGAAATCTTTTTCCTGATAAACCTTATTGTATGCAATACCTGCTTTGTACGACATAGAATCATCGTATTGCAAAAGCGATAAATAAGCACCAATTTTCTCGAAAAAATCAGTTATCACACGATGATTCGTTGCAATCGTAAATTTCTTATCGATAAATATGTTCACAAAATCTTCTACAACCGAATAAGTTTGCAAAGCTTGTAGTTGTTCTTTCCAATCTTTGTTTTGCGGCTGAATATGATCCAGATACAATACATTTACAGAATATAAAAGGTTATTTATCGACTGATAATCCAACTCGAATAAGTGATTATCTGTCGAACTAGGTTGTTCGTATAAAAAAACTAATTGATTGAGTGCTTGCTGAATTTCGTTTTCGCTATTATGAAGACTCATTATCTCATTTGCATTGTTATTTACCATTGAGCAGCCCATAAAAAACAACAAACCTTTGCGTAAATCTTCATCAAATTCACAAAGAGAAAGCACTTGATCGAAATATGTTTTAAAAGGAGAGTTCATTTTATGATTTATAAATTTTGGTAAAAATACAATTTTATCCTACCAAAACGGGCAGGAAAAAAGAATCATTTTATACAAAAAACATATCTTCTCTCGAAGACATGTTTTCTATTACTATTTGTTTAAAAATTCTGCTATTTTAAGAGAAATTTTGTAAGATGTATTTTTCGGCATCCAAAGCAGCCATACACCCCGTTCCTGCAGCTGTAATCGCTTGCCTATAGACACTATCTTGTACATCTCCTGCAGCAAAAACTCCTGGCAAATTTGTTTTGGTCGATTTATCTTCTGTTACTAAATACCCCATCTCGTCCATGTTTAGTTGCGTTTTGAAGAGATCTGTATTTGGCGTGTGTCCTATCGCAATAAATACACCATCCAACTCTAAAGAAGATTTTTCATTGGTTTTGTTATTGATGATATTGGCTTTTTGCACTACCATATCACCTTCTAAACCAATCAACTCGTGGTTGAACATTACTTCTATATTTTGTGTTTTAAAAACTTTTTCTTGCATTGCTTTAGAGGCGCGCATTTCATCTCTTCTGATCAGTAAATAGACTTTTTTACATAGTTTTGATAAATACGTTGCCTCTTCTGCAGCTGTATCTCCCCCGCCAATTACTGCAACGTCTTTGCCTTTGTAGAAAAACCCATCACATGTGGCACATGCAGATACACCGCTTCCGGCATACTTCTTTTCATCATCTAAGCCTAAATATTTTGCAGTTGCACCGGTAGAAATTATGACTGTTTTGGCATGAATTTCTTTTCCACTACTTGTTTTTAGCTTATGTATTTGCCCAACCTCTGTTGCTAAGTTAGCTTCTGTAATGTATTCGTAAATAACTTTCGTACCGAAACGTTCTGCTTGTTTTTGCAAATCAGCCATCATATCTGGACCTGTAATTCCATCAGGATATCCAGGGAAATTATCAACATCTGTCGTTGTAGTTAATTGTCCTCCAGGCTCCATTCCCGTAAAAACAACAGGATTAAGATTTGCTCGTGCAGCATATATGGCTGCCGTATAACCTGCAGGCCCAGAACCAATAATTACGGTGTCGTATTGCATAATTTCTTCGCTCATTTTTTTATTTTTTTTAATGTGGTAAAATTAATACTGTTTTTTGGTTATCGAAATTTTTATGAGTGTATTATTTTTATTGCCAATTCTTTTAGTAAATCGGCATGAGAAACATTTCCGGTAGCTCCTACTCCTTTGCTTTTCATATCATATTCACGTATTAAGGAAATAATTTGCATAGTAGATTTTAGTGGATAATTTTTTGCTCCCGTAAAATACTCATTCACAAAATACGGATGAACTCCTAAATTTTTAGCTGCATTGGAGGGTGATTTATCTTCTAATGTATGCAAAATTACTAGACTCTGAAACAAATTAAAAATAGCCGAAATAGTAACTATAATAGGATTTTCTTTTGGGTTTTTATCGAAATAATGAATAATAGAAGCAATCTTTGGCATGTCTTTGTTAATGATTGCCGTACGCAACTCAAAATTGTTATAATCTTTGCTTATGCCTATATTTCGCTCTATTTGATCTGGTGTAATGGTGTTTCCTTTTCCGATAATCAATGCTAATTTCTCGATTTCATTATCTAATCTAGATAAATTTGCACCTACAAATTCTGCCAAAAGCATCTTGGCTTTCATGTCGATTTTCACTCCACTTTTCAAAACGCGTTGATCTATCCAATCTGGAATTTTCGATTCATAGATTTTTTTAAATTCATGATAAGCATTTAGTTTTTGGAGTGTTTTAGCAATCTTTAAACGTTTATCGATCGTTTTCCCTTTAAAATTAAACACCAATACTGTCGATGATTGTGGGTTTTCTGCGTATGGTAAAAGTTTATCTATTTCTCTTGCCAAATGTTGTGCTTCTTTTACAATTATCAATTGCTTTTCTGCACCCATTGGATACTGTTTTGCCAGACTTATCAATTGTTCCATATCCACATCTTGTCCATACACTATGGTCTGATTAAATGCTTTCTCATCTTCTGTTAGCACATTCTTCTCTAAAGCTTCGGTCAACTCATCGATATAATATGGTTCTTCGCCGGCTAAAAAATAGATCGGCAAGAAATTTTTGTTTTTAATATCTTTGAGCAATGAATCAGTCGCACTCATCGTTGGAACTTATACAATTAAATTTTCCCGAAAATTACCAAATTAGATTGAAACAAACCGAAGGAAAATGGTTTATCTTTTGTTTGATTCGAAAAAAATGGTTCGTATACACCCCAGAAGAATGGGTAAGACAGCATATTTTACATTTCTTGATCGAAGAAAAAAAATACTCCTCGTCTAATATTGCCTTGGAAAAGATAATCCCGATCACGGGTATGCAAAAACGATCAGATATTGTATGTTACCAGCAAGAAAATCCTTTTTTGATGGTCGAATGCAAAGCGCCTTCAATCAAAATTACCCAAGAAACTTTTGATCAAATTGCTCGATATAATCTTCTTACAAAAGCAAAATATTTGATGGTTTCGAATGGTTTACAGCATTATTATTGTCAGATCGATTATGAAAATCAACACTATTTTTTCTTGCCAGAATTGCCTATTTATCCGTGATGACCAATCATATTTACAGAAAAATAAGCCAATAGAAAGCCACCAACCATCATTATAAACTTCATGCCATTAAATTTATGTCCTGCATTGGCTTCGAAAAGTATAACGGTTGAAATATGTAAGAATATCCCGCAAACTATTGCACTTATACTGTTGGCATATTGGCTAATAACTGTATATTTCCCGAGAAAAAAACCTATTGGTGCGGCAAGAGCAAATAATATAATTAATAACCAAATATGACTTTTCTTTTCGATTTTAGTTTTTAGGGCTTGGTATAAAATAATAGAGACAGGAATGTTATGTGCAAAAATTGCCCACAAAAAATGCTGAGATTCTTCGTTGGCGACCGGAATTCCTTCTATTAAAGAATGCAAGAAGAGTCCTAAAAAAACTCCGGCCGGGAATCCACTTTCCTCCAAATGTATATGCCCATGTTCTACGCCCTTACTTACAGTTTCTAGTATATACTGTATCATTACGCCAAATAAAATCCATAAACCAATTTGGTGCGTATGGTGCGTTTCGATAGAATACATATAGACATGAGGCAAAATCTCTAATAAAGTGATACCCAAAAAGAAAGCCCCACTAAACGCAAGTAAAAGTTTAATATTTTTGTTAGGGATAGAAAAGAAAGAAGAAATGCCAACACCAATTATGACACTTGCAACAAGAACAAGTATTTGCATTATTTTTCAAAAATTAAAATTAAGCGTGATGATGTTTTGGGTTCAAATGCATTTAGTTGATAATCACCAAAATATGCTTTAAGTTGAAAGCCAACTTTTTTGGCAATACTTACGAAATCTTCTAATCGGATTATTTTCACAAATTCTTGATAATGATAGGGTTCGTTATCTATTCTGAAGTTGATATCTTTCTGTATAAAGTTTTCTTTTATTTGTTTGTGAATATCAAACGAAATACCCTGGATCTCCTTTTTTTCATAGGGTATGAGCTCGTGAATTGCTTTTTCTACGTTGAGATAATCCAACACAAAAATGCCGTTTTTTTCTAATTGATCATACACCGACTGAAAGACACGAAGATGGTCTTCATTATTCAAGAAATATCCAAAACTTGTAAACAGATTAACAATCAGACCAAAAGCATTCTTTTTATAAACCTCTCGCATATCGTGTACATCAAAATGTAAACGATTATTGCTAAATTGCTTGGCATATTCTATACTATTTTCTGATAAATCTAGACCAGTGACTTCATATCCCAATTTATTTAGAAAAACAGAATGACGACCTTTACCACACGCCAAATCCATTACTTTGGTCGATAGAGGTAATTGTAAATAGTTGGCGAGATGACGAATAAAATCTTCTGCTTCTTCGGTGTTTCTGTTGTTGTATAACAGGTGATAGTACGGTGTATTGAACCATGTGGCGAACCACTCTTTATCTACGTTTGGCATTTTGGACAAATTCCTATGATTACACAATTGGTTTTGGTTTGGATAAAATTTTGAGGCAAACAGGCCGGAATACTCTCTTCTAAACAAATCATTTTCTGACATTTATCACATTGAAAATGATAATGTTCTGTTTGATTTTTTTTGGATAAAGCAAAATGAGAGATTCCATTTTTACCCGAAATTTTATGCATTAATCCGTCTTCGCAAAATCGATTGACGATTCGGTAAATTGTAACACGATCTAGTTTAGAAACCAAACGCTGCTCAATTTCTTCTAAACACAAACAGTCTGTCTCTTGCCGAAACAGACTGAGGATTATTTTTTTTTGAGGCGTATTCCTTCTCTTGATCACTTATTGCAATTTGATTACAATAATACGACGAATTGAAGAAAAAACAATCAAATTTATTTTTAAATTTCTTATTTTATATTCCGATTTCTATTTGCAAACGTGCATACCAATTGTCTTTGTTGCGATTATCGAAATATTTTTTGTTTTCATACGACACCTCTGCCTGAAGTTTAAATGCATGCTCCCATATATACTTTGTAAGCCCAAGAGTAAATTGATTTATTTTTGGCATGTATTGTTCGATTTCTTTATCCATTTTCAAGGTAGAAAAACGCCCAATCAACTCGTAATTATTCGGGAAGATATAACTACCCTGAAAATCTAAACCTTGCCCAGCACGAACATATTTCACCTCATTTTCATTCTCTGGATTCACCGTGATAAGATCTTTTGCAGAACGATTCATATAAGCAGACTGGAAAGCCCAGCCGTTGTATTTGAACATAAAGTCAAAGAAAAGTGACTGAATATCGCGTGAAGCAAACAATAAATCTCCACGTTGACCTTGAGTTCTTTTTGCATCTGCGTTGTAACTATAGGCTGCAGAAAGCATTACTTTTGGTTTGGATTCTCGTTTGATATCTCCCTCGAAATATGATCCATCATTTTTAAATGCCCCGAGCGGAAATATCTCTGCTTTACCTGTATAGGCCAAGCCGCTTCCTTCGAAATTGGTCCAATTCCTACCTTCCCCCGTAGAAACTGCTCCACGCAGTGTGTACGAAAACTCATCACCCGAACGTTTATTGTACTGTACTTGTGCGCCAAAATCACGATCGATATTAAACTCTGAGTTATTGATTGATCGGTCGGTTAACTGTAACGCGCCAGAAGAGTTAAACCGTTGACGATTACCGGGTAATTTCGTCTGACCGAAACCTATACTCCAATTAGAATTTGGCGTATAATTGATCATTGCATCGCGAATGATATTGATGTTTTTCCCATGTTGTACTTCTCCCACATCTTCAGGTGCAAAAGATAATTGTAAACTATATTGAAATTTTGGTGAGCCTACATAGCCGTCTAAACGCAATCGTAACCGTCGAATTTGTCCATCTAAGGTTTTCTTTTCTCCATCATTCGCATAGAAAGTTGCACGGTTTTGCATTCTGAAACGAATGTTAACTTGGTACAAACTATCAGGAGAAGTCATTCCCAAACCTTTACCGTAACTATAGAAAGGTAACATCGATGTATCGTAATTTTCATCCGATATGATTATTTTTGTTTTTTTTATTGTATCCGATTCATGTTGAGCGACAACATTTTGGCTAAATAAGGATAGGAGTAATCCTAAATAGATAAAAATTTTGTTCATGAAATTAGAGTATTTTAGTTATTATTTTTTTAAATATTAAAAAAGCCTCAACAAGAGAGGCTTTTATATATTGAATAATTTATAGATTATAAATCTTCGATATCGATTTCGCTATCTATTTCTAGTTCATCATAATCTTCTTCGTCAGAGATTAGGTCTTCGTCATCATCCAAATCGATGATTTCCATATCTTTTTTCGGAGCTTTGAGCGGCATCGAACCAAAACGATAAACCGTTAGTGGGTAATTGAGTACCGCTGGTTTATCTTCTACCGAAATTAGTTCTACGAAGAAAGTCCATAAATCCAGATAGTCATATACGAAAATCATACGGTCACCTATTTTCTGGAAAACTTCTTTGATATAGAAATCTGCCATTGTTTCATCGGTCCCGTCATCTGACATGTCTTCTAAAGGAATTTCTTTTTTTTGTTCCCAATCTTCATTAGACTCGTAAAAGGAAGCCAATTCATCTCCTTGTAAACTAAATGCACTTATTATTCCTTTGTAGAGTGTGAATAATGTTTGTTTTTCTTTGATCTCAATATCCCTAAAAACATCCTCCTTTGTATCAAGGATAACACGAATTTTGTATATCACTTTTTATTGTTTTATCGGTTTCAAATTTAGCTTTTTTCCTAAATCTAGCATAAAGTTATAGGCAGAATTATAATTATTTTCAATTTCGCCTTCTAAAATTGCATCTTTGATGGCTGTTTTGATGACTCCTATTTCTTTACAAGGCTGCAAATCAAACACTTCCATAATTTCTTCGCCCGAAATTGGTGGTTGAAAATTTCTAATTCGATCACGCTCTTCGACATCTTTTATCTTTTGTTCTACCAATTCGAAATTACGAATGTATCTTTTTTGTTTTTTTTCGTTTTTTGTGGTGATATCCGCTTTGCACAAAACCATCAAATCATCTAAATCATCCGATGCGTCGAATAACAATCTTCGCAGTGCAGAATCGGTTGCTTCATCCGAAATTACAGCTATTGGACGTGAACTCATCATCACCAATTTTTGCACATATTTTAGGTCTTGTCCAAGAGGAAGTTTCAGACGTTTGAATAGTTTGTAGGTCATTTTTGCGCCTACATATTCATGCGAATGAAATGTCCATCCTACTTTCGGGTCAAACTTTTTCGTAACTGCTTTTCCTATATCGTGTAATAAAGCTGCCCAACGTAACCATAAATTTTCTGTGTTTTTGGCAATATTATCTACAACTTCTAGCGTATGATAGAAATTATCTTTGTGTTTTTTCCCGTCAATATCTTCCACTCCTTTTAATGCACAAAGTTCGGGTAAAATTAGGGGTAATAAATTGGCTTGGTCCAAAAGAAGTAGGCCTTTAGATGGTTTTTGTGTGAGCATTATTTTATTAAACTCATCCATTACGCGTTCCTTCGAGACAATCTCTAATCGGTGAGCATTTTCTTGGATTGCTCGAAAGGATTTTTCTTCGATAGAGAAATCCAATTGTGCAGCAAAACGAATTGCTCTCATCATACGCAAAGGGTCATCTGAATATGTAATAACCGGATCTAAGGGTGTCCGAATTATTTTGTCTTCGAGGTCTTGTATTCCATCAAAAGGGTCTATTAATTGACCAAAATCTTCATGATTTAATGAAATTGCTAAAGCATTAATTGTAAAATCTCGTCTTTTCTGATCATCTTCTAAAGTACCATTTTCTACAAAAGGCTTTCGACTATCTTCTGAATAACTTTCTTTACGAGCACCTACAAACTCCAACTCTTTGTTTTGATACTTGAACATCGCAGTGCCAAAACGTTTGAAAACAGAGACTTTAGAGGTGTTTCCTAATTTTTTTGCAACTTTTTCTGCCAAAATTATTCCATTACCTACTGTCACAAAATCGATATCCTGTTTTCCAGGGCGCTCTAATAAGAAATCTCGCACAAAGCCTCCGACTACGTAGGATTTTTGCTTCAATTCTTTAGCAGTTTCTCCTATCGTTATAAATATTGGGTCGTTGATTGCTTTTTTCAAATTCATACAGCAAAGGTAAAGGTTTTTAGAACTTTTGTCTTATTCTCGAATAACTTTTACTTGTAAATCTTTCGTGAGTTGTATGATGGTCGATGGTTCGCTTTTGGGCAGGAAAGTTTTAGCCTCGTCTACCACAAAGTCTACTTTTTCTAAAATCGCAGGAGAGATATCAGCATAACTTTGCGCAGCTTTTTGGCTAGAAATGTTTACCGAAGTAGAAACCAAGGGTGCTTTTATTCGTTGAATTATTTGGCAGCAAAAAGGGTCTTTTGTTAGACGAATCCCAATGGTATTGTCTTTAGAGACTAATGATTTTGGTAAACCACGTGGATCGTCATAGATAATGGTCAGCGGCTTTTCATTCAGGTCTATTAGATCCCATGCTAATTCTGGCACATCGACAATAGATTGTAAGCGTGCCGGGGAATCTACCAAAAGAATGAGCGATTTAGATTCTGGACGGTTTTTTATCGAATATATTTTTGCGATGGCTTTATCATCCAAAGCATTGCATCCTAAACCCAGAATTGTATCGGTCGGATAAATCATTGTTTCTCCATTGAGTAAGCGTTCGGCAATTTCTTGTATCGTCATTTTCTTTTTATATTAACTGATAAATTTCTAAAATATAGTCAAAATTATAAGCTACAAAATATAGTTTTTATTTTCATTCAAGCGTTTTACTTTTTTGTTGATGTTTTAGGGATAATGTAAGTGGCATTCCTTGTAAGCTTGCACGTAGCAAAGGCCATTTTTTGGGTTGTAGAATGGTAGAAAAGTAATATTTTGTACCGAAAAATATCAATACCAAACGAGATGCTAACCAACCTTGATGTTTTTGGATAATATAAATCAACGAAAGTTTTTGTTCTAATTTTATAGCCATGGATTTTTTGGTGCTGAGTCCATGTATATGTTTATATTGAATGGTCGGAATGAGCATGGTTTTTTTACCAATTGCTTTCATTCTTCTCGATAGATCTGTCTCTTCATAGTAAAGGAAGATGTTTTCATCAAAACCGCCAATTTTATCAAAATCTACACGTCGCATAAATAAAAAAGATCCGGCAACAAAATCTGCTTCAATTGGTTGAGAATAAACTTTTTTACGCTTCGGGAATCTTTTCGGATTAACCATTTCTAGGAATTTCCTACTGAAAATTTCTCTCTGCCAAGATGCAAAATGATCTATCGTCGGAACGAATTCGTACCGTTCATTTACCGATTGTGGAGAGACAATGCCGACTTCCAGATGTTGATCCATAAAATCCTTTAGAACAGGAAAACAATCATCAATCAACTCTACATCGTTATTGATAAATGCAACATATTTGCTATCAGATGTTGCCTCGTAACCTATTCTATTTCCTTGTCCAAAACCAGTATTAATATTGCTTCTGACTAGTTTTAGATTGGGTAAACTTAGTTCTTTCACCAAGTCTTGTAAATGAAAATAATCCACTTTTTCTGATGCATTATCGATGATGACAATTTCATACTTAACCTTGGTTGTTTTTTTTACGATACTTTTTACCAACGCAATCGTTGCATTACTTGTGTTGTAATTAATTGTTACGATACTGAGGTCTAGCATTCTGTATATTGATTGACGCCTTTTGAGGCAAAGGTTAATTTCTGCTCGATGGTTTTTTGTTGGATTTTATCATTGCGATCCAAAAATTCTTTACTCTGTTCTGGGTGGTACATATGATAGACAATTCCGGCAAATTTTAGTCGTTTGGCTAATATTCCAGCATTATGCATTCTTAGCACTAATTCAGAATCCTCTCTTCCCCAACCTGTAATTTCTTCATTATAACCATTGACTTTTATAAAATCTTTTCGCCAAAAAGAAAAATTGCATCCGCGCATTTTCGACGAAAAACTGCTATGTTTTTTTTGTTTTTTTGCTAAAAACGGATAACGAAGGGTACGTCCTCTTTTTTTGATTCCTTTCGAAAAAAAATGAAAATGAATCGTCTTATGTTGAAATATTTCTTGCAATTTCGACTTCTGGATATTCACTCTAGAGCCGTAGAGATATGTATTCTTTTCGGCCATTGCCAAATGATCCTCTACAAAGTTTGGGTGTAAAATCACATCACCATCAATACTGATAATGTAATCGGAGGTTGTTTTCGCAATCGCTTTATTCATGATTATTGCTTTTCTGTTACCAAGATCTTCATGCCAAACATGCGTAACTGGATTGGGGAATCCCTGCCTGAATTCATATATCACTCGTTTAGTTTCCTTTGTAGAACCGTCATCTGCAATGATAACTTCATCTGGTAAATGTGTTTGGACTTGGATACTTTTCAGAACCAATTCTAAGGCTTCTGCCCAATTATAGGTTGATACAACCAAGCTTGTGTTCATCTTCATGCCAACAAAAATAAACATATCTTTGACACTGCCGACTAAAGTTTTTAAATTTGCTCAAAAAGAGAATAACAGCCAAGAGCATGAGCAAAGAAATTGTGGTAAATTCTACCTATTCAACAGATATAAGAGAGATTGAGTGTGCTATTAATAATTTTTCAGATAACCAAGATTATTTAGTCAAAGGTAGCAGAAACTCAATTAAAAAGTTGCGTTTAGAAAATGGTGAAATTTGCACAATAAAAGCATTTAAGATTCCCAACTTCATTAATAAAATTGTTTACCGTTTTTTTAGAGAATCAAAAGCAAAGCGTTCTTATAGACATGCCAAAATACTGATCGAAAAAGGTTTTAAGACACCAACACCCATTGCGTATGTTGAGAATAAAACTGCCATAACTTTCTTAGACTCGTATTATTTTTGTGCATTTATCAGAGAAGACTTCACCTATAGAGAGGTTGTGCATACACCCAATTTCCCTGATATGGAAAATGTACTCCGACAGTTTACGCAATTTACTTTTGCATTACATCAAGCTGGTATAGAGTTTCTAGACCATTCTCCAGGTAATACGCTAATTTTTGACAAAAAAGATGGTACGTACGAATTTTATTTGGTTGATCTGAATCGGATGAAATTTCATGATTCGATGACATTAGAACAGCGAATTAACAATTTTGTTCGCTTAACGCCCCATCGAGAATCGGTAGAAATTATGGCCAAAGAATATGCACGGTTGATGCAGTTACCACCAGCAGAAGTGATAGATAAAATGTGGGCTGGTACAGAGAAATTTCAACAAAAATTTCATCTAAAACAAGCACGAAAAAAAAGACTAAAAAAATTAATCGGGAAGGAATAACACTTTACTTAAATGATCAAAAAACCAAATCATTATATGGAAGGATAGTTGAATATCCTTTTTCTTCTAAATAAGCATGCATTCCGTCACGATACGTCACCAAAACAAAATCACCACCCCATGTACCAAGACTTTTCACGCAACCCTCATATTCAGGAAAACGCTCCTCTTTTACTTTTGGCAACTGCATAAAATTAGCTAGAATCGTCTGATATTCATCTAGTATCGCCTCGAAATTATCCAACTCCTTAGCCGTAGATAATTTCTCTACCAGGTCGGATAAATGGTTTATCATTGCCCGATCTTTAGGCCTATTTCGGTAATGTTTTCCAACGGCAGCCTGTGTATCTTGTTTTTGGTTAAGATAAACAAAATACAAATCATCATAAAAATTCCACTTCAACTGCGGGTAAGTCACAGTAATTTCTGGAGCATTACAAAAAAAGATTGGTTTGTTTTCGTAGGCACAAGCAATGTCATAGCCGCTTGTTCTAAAAGTTTTTTGGTTTAATACATACGGGTCTATTTTCATCCATTGAGCCAAAAGAGCAACCAAAGTAGAGCTACTCCCCAATCCCCATTGCTGGGGATAAGTGAGTTTTGTGGTTATTCGATAGGATTGATTGGCGAGAAAAAAGGTAGGATTTTGTAGAGTTGCTTGCTGCAAAATTTTTTGCAAATCAAAAGCTAGTTTCTGATCCGTCGTTTCTTTTATAGTTAAGGTATTGGCATCAAAAACCACACTAAACCATGTACTTTCATCGACCAAAACGGCATTCCAGACGATTTCCTCTATTTCGGCTTCAAAAGTTGAAACATGCATATTCTGCCCAAATTTTGTTGGCAATGCTAATGATTGAGCTCCATCTAAAACAATGTACTCTCCTATCAATAATAACTTTCCGTTTGCTAAAAAAGATTGTTCCATGTTAGCTTGCAGATGAGGTTGCAACCTCACGGTTGATTTTTTTCACCAAACCCTGTAGTGTATTTCCTGGCCCAACTTCTACAAATTCTGTAGCGCCATCTGCAATCATGTTTTGTACCGATTGTGTCCATTTCACCGGAGCTGTCAATTGTGCAATTAGGTTCTTTTTTAGTTCTGCAGGCTCTGTAATTGCTGTGGTTGTAACATTCTGATATACTGGGCAAATTGGTGTATTGAATGTTGTTTCTTCTATTGCTTTTGCTAACTCTTCTTCTGCAGGTTGCATCAAAGATGAATGGAAGGCTCCGCCAACTGGCAAAATCAAAGCTCGTCTTGCACCCGCATCTTTTAACATTTCACAGGCTTTTTCTACTGCTGGTATTTCACCAGAAATTACCAATTGTCCAGGACAATTATAGTTTGCAGCAACTACATTTCCGGGTGTTTCTTTACAAATGTTTTCGACAATTTCATCCTCTAACCCTAAAATGGCTGCCATGGTAGAAGGTGATTTTTCGCAAGCTGCTTGCATTGCCATTGCTCTTTTGTAGACTAACTGCAGACCCGCTTCAAAATCGAGAACTTTTGCTGCTACCAAGGCAGAAATCTCACCCAAGGAATGTCCCGCAACCATCGATGGTGTAAAGTCTTGAATGGTCTGGGCTAGTATCACCGAGTGTAGAAACACTGCTGGCTGAGTAACTTTTGTTTGTTTAAGGTCTTCGGCGCTGCCATCGAACATGATTTTAGAGATAGAAAAACCCAATAATTCATCTGCTTTGTCAAAAAGTGCTTTAGCTTTTGCGTGATTATCGTATAAATCTTTTCCCATTCCACTGAATTGAGCTCCTTGACCTGGAAATATATAAGCTTTCATTTATTTTATGTTTTTTATTAATTTATTCAGATAATAATACCGTAAATATACAGCTTTTGCATTGAGAATTGCCAACTGTAATCCTGCGAATCCATCGAGAATGCCAAGTTTGATAAAATATTGCGTAACGAATCTTGCACTTGGTTTTATGTAATAATGGAATGCCGTTGGTTGTTTGTTTTCTTTGTACAATTGGGCAGCTTTCAGGCGAGAATAATAATCTAATTTCACCTTATAAGTATTGATATTGGTTACGGAATAATGTTTCAAGGTTCCCTTCAACACTTCAGATTTCCCGTCGACTAATAAACGCTCGTGCACATAGGTTTTGTCATCATACTTGCAAAATCGTTTATCGAATAAGCGATAGGCCTGGTCGAGGTTGAGACCCGAAAAATGAATGGGTTTTCCTAAAAAATAAAATTTACGCTTTATCTTGTAGGCCACTACTCCATCATCTAAGCCCGCTTTGTGTTTGATTTCTTCTTCTAGTGCTGGATGAATAAACTCATCAGCATCGAGAAAAAGCACCCAAGAGTTTTGTGCAAGTGAAAGGGCATAATTTCGTTGATTGGCAAAGTTATCAAACGCACGCTTATAGAACCGAACTTTTGGGTTTTGTAAAGCAATTTTTTGTGTTTGGTCTGTACTGTAAGAGTCAACAATGACAATTTCGTCTACAAAATCTAATTGATGCAGATAATCCTTAATCCATTGAGCCTCATTATAAGCGATGAGTAACGCAGAAATTTTCACCATTATTGATGCAATATTATGGAAATTTGTTAAAATTATTAAGAAAAATACTTTATATTTATCAAGTATTAAACACAAAACCACATGAAGAAATTCTCTACTAGTGTTATAATCAGCACCTACAATCAACCTCTGTGGCTAGAAAAAGTTTTACTTGGCTATATGCAACAAGATTTTAGGGATTTTGAAGTCATTATAGCTGATGATGGTTCTACTGAAGAAACGAGAAAGCTAATAAATAAATATAGAAACAAAACCTTTTTCCCAATAAAACACGTTTGGCAAGAAGATTTAGGTTTCAGAAAAACAATAATTCTCAACAAAGCAATTTTATCCAGCAACTCAGACTATCTTATTTTCACCGATGGCGATTGCATCCCAAGAAAAGATTTTATCACTACTCACATTGCCTACAGAACACACAAGCATTATCTTTCGGGTGGTTATATAAAACTTTCACGTGAAGTTTCCAATGCAATAGAAAAAAGTGATATAGAAAATCAATTATGTTTTGATAAAAATTGGTTGATAGAGAAAGGACAAAAAAACAACTTCAAACTCACCAAACTTCATCGCAGTACTTTGCTAAAAAGTATAATGAATCGTATAACGACAACAGCCCCAACATGGAATGGGCACAATTCTTCTGGATGGAAAAAAGACATCTTAGAAGTTAATGGTTTTGATGAGCGTATGGTTTATGGTGGCGAGGATCGAGAGTTAGGTGAACGCTTGTGTAATAACGGAATTCGAGCGAAGCAAATAAGGTTTTCGGCCATTTGTATCCATCTCGATCACGACCGAAACTACGTGAAACGAGCTGGGTTGAAACAAAACAACAATATACGAGAAATAACAGTATCTGAAAAAATAACGTGGACTGATCACGGAATTAAGGAAAAATCATAATCGTTTTTTCATCTTTTATAGATAGCATGATCTATTTTTCTCTTGATGCCTTTCTAAGAATTCTGTCAATTGCTTGGTAAAAAGCTCGGGACGGAATTCTTGATACAATTTTTGGCTTTCGTTTTTCAATTTATGCTCACTCTTACCCCTAAGCAATTCGGGTTGATAATCGTTGAGATGAACGCCAACATGTTGAATTCCGTCATCCAATATGCTCCATATTTCTTTGGGTACCCAAGGTGAGAAAATAGTGAAAGTCGGTTTATTCAACGCCTTAGAAATATTCACAGCTCCACCATCATTTCCTACCAAAATATCGCAAAAATTCATCAATACGATAAAATCTCGTAATCCTTTTCCACGAATAGCTGTGTTGATTTTGATTTGAGTCGCAGGCAAACAGGCCTCTATAATTTGCTCGGCTTCTTCTTGTTGATTCGGTAGAATATTCAACAAGATTGTCGTATTATCTTGTTTCCCTATCGTATCCAAAACTTTTACCATATAAGCCGATGGATAGGATTTGTTGGGCGAACTCCCAAACAAACTAACCATACAAATAGTAGTATCTGCAATAGATTCTACCATACTTTTACCGATTTCTAACTCCCGATCACTGAAATAGATTTTGGGTAGATAATCCATTTCTGTTTCGTCCATAAAAGGTTTCAGCAACTCTAACCTTCGCTCGATTGCCAAACCTTTGAATGATTTTTTTTGTACTGCATACGGCAATTTTACGTTGTAGACACCCAATCTATTTTTCTCCTTGTATCCTATTCTTTTTTTGGCACCAGAAAAATAAGCAATCAAGTTACTGCCAATTTTACCATACGCATCAATCACAACATCGTATTTAGAAGCGCGAATACTACGGATAAAATCATAAAATTCTAGTACGTTATTTTTTTGTAAATCACCATAAATCACCAGCTGATCTATATTAGGATTCCCTTGCAAAACAGGAGGCGTATTTGGCGCAACAAGATAGTGGATATTAGCATTTGGGAATTTTCTTTTCAGGTTGTTGCAAATCAAAGAACTGATCAATACGTCCCCGATCATTTTTTCTTGGATAATCAAAATTTTCTGATGATTCATACCGCAAAAATATTGAAAAATCATTAGCTATTAACAAAAAACATCTTATCTGCCGAAGATTTGTTAAATTTGAAGCTACTAAAAAGTTGACTATCTTGATTACCCAGAAAACAATTGATGAGATTTTTGATACCGCACGTGTAGAAGAGGTTATTGGCGATTTTGTGCAACTGAAAAGAGCAGGTGCAAATCTCAAAGGACTTTCTCCTTTTGCCAATGAAAAAACTCCTTCTTTTGTGGTTTCACCAGGAAAACAAATCTGGAAAGATTTTTCTTCTGGACGTGGTGGGAATGTCGTTACGTTTCTTATGGAAATTGAACAATTTTCCTACCCAGAAGCTTTGCGATGGTTGGCCAAAAAATACAATATAGAGGTAGAAGAAGATCGCAGTTTTGCGCCAGAGAATAACGAAGCCATCAAAAATAAAGAAAGTCTTTTTCTTATCACCGAAGCAGCGAATAAATTCTTTCAGCAGCAGCTACACCAAACCGAAGAAGGTATTAGTATAGGCTTGAGTTATTTTAAAGAAAGAGGTTTTACCAAACAAATAATAGAAAAATTTCAATTAGGTTACTCGCCTTCTGCTTGGGATGCTTTTGCAAATTTTGCAGAAGAAAAAGGCTATGCAAAAAATATTATCGAGCAATCGGGATTGGTGATTTATAAAGAAGATAAAAAATTCGACCGATTCCGTGAAAGGGTTATTTTCCCAATTTTTAGTTATTCGGGCAGAACACTAGGTTTTGGTGGTAGAGTCTTGAGAAACGATCGTAAAAATGCAGCTAAATATCTCAATTCTCCCGAAAACGAAATCTATCATAAAAGTAAAGTTCTATACGGTCTGTACCAGTCTAAACAAAGTATCATTAGACAAAACCAATGTTTGTTGGTAGAAGGTTATACCGATGTTTTGGCACTTCATCAGGCTGGTATAGAAAATGTAGTATCCAGTTCTGGAACGGCTCTAACGAAAGAACAAATTCTTCTGATTAAGCGTCTAACACCCAACATTACAATTTTGTACGATGGGGATGCGGCAGGCATCAAAGCTTCTTTTCGAGGTATTGATTTGATTTTGGAACAAGAAATGAATGTCCGGGTTTTGCTTTTCCCAGATGGTCAAGATCCCGATTCGTTTGCAAAAAATCATACCGAAGAAGAAATAAAAAACTTTATCGATGAAAACGCAACGGATTTTATACAATTCAAGGCGAAAATCTTGATGGAAGATGCCGAAAATGATCCGATCAAGAAAGCAGAGCTCACCCGAAACATTGTCGAGAGTATTGCACTGATTCCGAACTTGATTCAGCAAGAAATCTATATCGAAGAAACAGCAAAATTGATGCAAGTAAGCAACAAAGTACTGTTCAAAGAACTTGCTCAATACACTAAAAAAATTAATCAGCAACCAACTAAAGAAGAAAAAAAAGATTCGGCAGAACTCACCATCCAAAAATCTAATCTCAACGAAGTTGTGGATCCGATTGTTATAGTCGAAGAAAAAATTATTCAACTTATTTTGCAGTTTGGTGACAAAGTGATTCAGCTACATGATGAGAATAATGAGCAGTACGAAACGACGGTTATAGAAGAAGTATTGGATCAATTAGAGGCTGATAACTTGCAATTTCAGAATCCGTTCTATCAAAAAATTTTGGATGATGTAATTGTTGGTTATGAAAAAGATGAACTTCGAACTAGTGATTTTTTCATTAAAATCATGGATGAAGAAATTACCAATTTCACTTCTCAAGCGTTGATTTCTCCATACCATGTGAGTAAGAATTGGAAAGAAAAACAACAAATCTACATCAAAGACATCGAGCACAATATCGATAAAGAAGTAAAAGACACGCTGTTAAACTTCAAAAGTTTATACGTGCAAAACGAAATAAAAAAACTACTTCCTCTTACGCAAAGCTCTGATTTTGAGGGTGAAGTGAGGATCGAAATTTTAGAAAAAATCATGCGTCTGACGAAACTAAAAAACTATCTCAATCACTTTCTCAATCGAGTTGTCTAAATTAATCTAGGTTGATACCAATAAGTTTTGCCCCAGATTCTTGATAGGCAATGATTGTTTTTTTGCCGAATTGGCAATCAACTAAGAAAAAGTTTTTCATCGGAAAATCCAATACAAGTTGAATCGCCGAACGTATCACACCGGCATGGGTAATGACCAACACTTTTGTATGTTTTTCTTCTTTTACAGTACGGATAAATTCTTTCACCCTTAGACGCAAATCATATAAACTTTCGCCATTTTTGGTCGGATAATATACAAAATCTTCGTACCAAGGATCGATTTCGTTTTGTGGTATTTCTATCCATTTTTTTCCTTCCCAATCACCAAAATTCAGTTCAGTAATGCGTTGGTCTATTGTATATTTTAGCCCAAAATGCTCGGCAATTTTAGTACAACGCTCCGATGGACTAGAAAAGACAGAATCGTAATCCGTATCTAATTTTATCCTACCAAAATGCTCTAAATAGTTATCGGGCAAAGAAATATCCGATTTTCCATAACATCTATTTTCGGGGTTATGGACCGGTGTATGTCTCAAGAAATGTATTTCCATACGAGTAATGTTCCTAGATAGATGAGTACTTCGCAAACTTGCTGAACGGTTCCTAGACAATCGCCTGTGTAGCCACCAATATGTTTTTTGAAATACCAGCCCAAATAAATTTTACCCAAAAAAGCAAATAAAAAAACACCTATAAACGCAGGATTTTTGAGCAAAATCGATACCAGTATTACCGGCAAAAAACTAATAAACAAAGCTTTCTTATCCAAAGGCTTGTTTGCCAAAGGTTTTGATTTGGTTTGGTCGATATCACGAACATATTGATGGGTATAAATCATTGTGCCCGAAAGAAATCGGCTCGAGGTATGCGCAAAAATAAGAACCAATAAAACAGTAGAAAAATGATAATCAAGCAGGGCAGAAATCGTGAAAAATTTCAGACCAAAAAGTAGAATAATTCCAATTACTCCATACGCTCCTACCCGACTATCTTTCATGATGGTTAGTATTTTTTCTTTGCCATAGCCGCCTCCAAAACTATCGCAAACGTCTATAAAACCATCTTCATGAAATGCGCCAGTTAGCAATACGTTACCAATCATCATCAATATTATTGCAATCGAAAAGTCGAATAATTGCATCCCCAAATACAAAAAAAGTGCATTACAAATCCCGACAACTAGACCAACCCATGAAAAATATTTTTGCGACTGGTTCATGATTTGTTCAGAATACGGGAGCTTTGCCGGTATTGGTATTCGGGTAAAAAACATGATGGCCGTTGCCAAATAAATCAACTCTTTTTTCAGCACTATTTATTCATTTTTATTCGATACATTGGCTTGTTCGAAACTCGACATTTCGTTGAGAAATAGCACTGCACTTTCGATAATGGGATAGGCAACTGCACAACCTGTCCCTTCACCTACACGCATACTTAGTTGCAACAAAGGTTTTTGTTCTAATATTTCTAAGATTCTTCCGTGGGCTTGTTCATCGCTTAGATGGCAAAAAATACAATGTTGTAAAATGGCAGGGTTTTTCTTCCATAAAAGGCTAATTGCTGCTGTGGCTATAAAACCATCGATCAGTAACAACATTTGTTGTTCATAGGCTTCTTGCATTGCACCCATCATTTGTGCTATCTCTAGCCCACCAAATGTCTGTGCTATTTCGTCGGGAGTTTTCACTGCAGGGTAAAGCGATAATACTTGTTCTAGGATGTTGATTTTCGTTTGCAACTGTTCATCATTTACTCCTGTACCTCGCCCGACACATTGTTCTATCGGCAAATCGAATATTTTACTCAATAGCAACGATGAGGCCGATGTATTCCCAATCCCCATTTCTCCAAAGCCAATAACATTGCAAGAGGTCTCTTGTTGTATAGAACGGACAATCTTTTGGCCGTTGGCAAGACAAGATTGATACTCTTCCTTGGTCATTGCCGGTTCTTCTAACATATTTCGGCTCGACTTTCTTACCTTGAAATCGATGAGTTGTGGATGCTTAGGAAAATCGTAATCGACTCCTGCATCAACTAATTTTAGTTGGATATTATTTTGTTTGCAGAATACATTGATAGCAGCACCACCCTTCAGGAAATTATCTACCATCTGAAATGTAACTTCTGGTGGATATGCACTTACGCCCGCTTTGGCTAAACCATGATCTGCTGCAAAGAGAACAATATGAGGGCTTTGTAGTTCGGGAGATGTTGTTTTCTGTACTAAACCAATTCTTTTAGCCAAAATTTCTAAATCGCCCAAAGCGCCCAATGGTTTGGTTTTGTAATCTATTTTGTGTTGTAATTCTTCGGACAAGGTCATATTCATAGTTTATCAATAGATTGTCTGCTTTTCTTTTGCATTTGACGAAAATTACTGGGAGTGATTCCGGTTACTTTTTTGAATTGAGTACTCAGATGTGCAACGCTCGAATAATTGAGGTTTGCAGCAATTTCACTCAAAGTTAGCTCATTATACTCCATCAATTCCTTTACCTTTTCTATTTTCTGTAGAATGAAATATTTCTCGATTGTTTGTCTTTCGCTGATCGAAAAAAGATTGGATAAATATTTATACTCAACACCAATTTTTTCGCTAAGATAATTAGATAAATTGACGTGTAATTCGTTGTTTTGATGATGTATCAAGAAGATGATTTCTTGTTTTATTTGCTCGATATATCTACTTCGCTGATCATTCAACAACTCGAAACCAACGGCTACTAAGTCTTTCTTCAACTCGGCCAATGTTGGTTTATCAAGAGATGAATGCAATTTGATTTTACCCAATTCTACTTGTTCGAACAAAATATTGTGCTGTCGCAAAATCGTTTCTACAACTACTTTGCACCGGTAACAAACCATGTTTTTGACAAACAATTCTGTAGGACAAACTGTATTATTTTTCACATGTGAAAGATACGTTTTTTTATCCCTTCGGGCAAATGATGCTTGTTTATCATTTTTTCTGTTTAGGTAGGAAAAAACAAACAGCGTGAAAAGCAAGATTTACAAGCGATGACTGAAGAAATGTCGGTTACAGCGCATAGTCAATTATGATTCTTCTACAAATACAATAATTAATATAAAATAATTGAAGATTATTTGTTTACTAAATAAAAATAATGTACATTTATTGCTGATTGTTGATTAGAATAATCAAAATAAAAAGAGCTGTTTATTTCTAATAAAGCTAAGTAAGATGCTAGAAAATGCAGCGTTTAAATTATAGAAACTGTATGGATTAATTTCTCTATTCTTTTTTTACAAATTCTTTGGTTGGCGAAATACTAACCTCAAGTAACCGGCAAGAGCCGGTTATTTTTTTCTTTGTTATTTGCTTTCTTATTCGTAGTACTACTTGGTTAAACGTTCTAGAGCATATTCGATCATTCGATCTACCGATTCGTATGGGTTTTTACTAAATTCTCCTCGAATTCGGTTGGCCACTATGGTGTTTACCGATAAAGCTTCGTGACCCATCATGGCCGAAAGTCCATAAATAGCCGAAGTCTCCATCTCGAAATTAGAAATACGATGCCCCTCAAACTCAAAATCTGTTAGCAGTTCATTGATGTTTACTGGGTTGGGCTCTAATCGCAAATAGCGTCCTTGTGGTCCATAAAAACCGCATGCCGTAGCCGTAATTCCGTGGTGGGTTTGCTCAGATGATAATACGTTGAATAATCGTTCGGATCCTTTTACAATATAAGGTTCGGCTTTCTTGGTCGACCAATTGCTGTGTTTGGTAAAGGCTTCTCCCATTGCATGGTCAAATACTTTTTCGCTACCGACATAATGATGCAGCAAACCATCCAGCCCCAATCCATGGGTACCTAAACAAATAGAATCTATTGGGATATCGCCTTGCAAAGCGCCCGATGTACCGAAACGAACAATTGTTAACCGACGTTTGGTTAGATTTTCTTCACCTGTTTCTAGATTGATGTTGGCCAAGGCGTCTAATTCGGTCAAGACAATATCGATATTGTCGGTTCCCATCCCTGTAGAAATCACAGTAATTCTTTTCCCGTTCAGGCTCCCGGTATGTGATATAATTTCGCGCTTTGATGCTTTGTGTTCGATCTGATCGAAATGTCTAGAAACTCTTTCTACTCGATTCGGATCGCCCACCGTGATTACTAAATCGGCCAAATGTTCGGGTTTTATATTGCAGTGATAAATACTCCCATCGGGGTTAAGTACCAATTCTGATGATGCTTTACTCATATCTACTTCATTAAAAAAAATTAAGAACTAAGATAGTAAATTATCCGCCGACACGCTTCACTTTAAAGCCTTTTTCTTGCAGAAACTCCATAATACGGTCGCGATAATCGCCCTGAATAACGATGAGGTCGTTTTTGTAGGTTCCTCCTACACCGAGCAAAGTTTTTAGTTCTTTAGTCAGCGTTTTGAAATCGTTATCGGCACCCGTATATCCCTCGATTACCGTATTTACTTTCCCGTTTCTTTTTTCGTATTTACAAAGAAGTGGTTCGTCTTGTAACCATATCCCGTTTTTTTCTTCTTTCTCTTCTTCTTCAAATTCGTGCTGTGGAAAGAGATTTTTCAACTGTTCTTGTAAATCCATTTTATTAGTATCGTCTATTTGTATTCAATGATTATATAAACACAAAAAGCAAATAAAAACTCATCATTCAACTTTTTGTGTGTTGACAAAGTTAAAAAAAAGACATTTCGTTTTCTTTTTTATTTAGGTTTCTTTGTGATAGAATTGGTTTTGGATGTTTTGCGTTATTTTCTTTAAAATCTTTGTTTATTATTCAGCATATCTTGTTTGAAGTGCGCATCTGTGAGTTTCTTCGCAAATTCTATTTGAAGTTTACGCATGTGTTCATTAAAAAAAGCTAATCGTTCTTATTTATTTCGTTCTGAATTTCATGTAGAGAAATCTTTACATATTGAAATCTTTTTTCTTTAATTTGAGCATAATTGCAAATAGTTGTAAATGTTACAAATTATTTTGCTCCTTCAAAAAATAAATTATTAAAATCATCACCTTTTTTAACAATTAAACCTGGATATATATCCAAAATGTTTAAGCTTTTTAAGCTCCCAATGCTCAGGAATTGATCCAATCCACTAAAGTACTACCCATTTCCTGTACTACAATTAGGCTGATTTAAGTTGAATTGTTTTTTCAAATTTATACAAATCTTTTGGCTTTTTATTTTCTATTCCCTGATGTCTTCTTTGGTTATATTCCTCAATAAAATTCTTGACTCCAAGATACAAGTCCAATCCGGTTTCTGCTGGGTTCAAATAAATGTAATTGTTTTGCACATAAAACTTTTTTAAAAGATTGTTTTAGAGCAAAATAAGTATGTAGTAATAAAATTACATTTAAATATAAAACAAAAAAATAAGTAATTTTTTTTAGATTATTTAGTTAAAACTAAATATATTAATAGTTTTTGCATAAGTAGAAAACGAATAAGGAAAGCCAGAAAAATTTATATATAAAAAACCGCTGTAAACATTTAATTTACAACGGTTTATTGCTTATTGTTGTGTGATGTTAATTGCTAATTATTTCATTCTTCAAAAATAACCATATATGAATATCAATTAGTTATATTTTTATGGTACAAATAAGATACAGAATTATGAATTTTACGCATTTTATTATTTTACAGATTTATAGAAATCAAAATTTTTAAGTTAATGAAATAATTCTTTTAAATCATTGTTCTCAATAGCTATTATTACTTCTTTACTTTGGCTTTTTGTTCTGGATTCGATGTCATCCAGATAGTTTTCTCCAAGATGTTGTTTTAGATATGTTATTTCTTCCAAAAAAGAACGGATAGACTTCTTATCATCAGTCAATTCTTGACCGCCGATACGTCTTATACTTCTCATTGAAAGCGTATGATAATAACGTAAGTCTTTTATTAGCATTTGGATGAAATTTAGATGTTCATCTTTTAAATCTTTAATTACTTTATGTGATTTTCTTAAATTTTCCATCGCTTTTTGTTCTAAAGAAATTTCACTTCTGCCCATTTTATATTTGGGTTTAAACTCTTTTATCTCTTCATACAAATTCCAAAAAACAGATGAAAGTTTTAATGTTGGTTCATCAATTTTACATTCTATTTTTTGTAAAAGTTCTTCAAAGTCTATTTCTCTGATTGCTCTACTTTCTTCTTTCCCTACGGTCTGAGCAAATAAACTTAATCCTTTTCGTCTTAATACATTTAATTCATATTCGGGATAACTTTTAGCGGTTTTAACCCTTGGAGGTAACTGACTGATTTTTGCAATAATTTCAGGATGTTTCTTTTGTAAGTCTGAAAAAAGATTTCTGATTTTGGTAATGGTATTTACTTCTCCTTCTTCTTCGGGGTTAGAATTGATTTTTGATCCTAATGCAGCTGGTGTTGGTTCTTCATCTTCATCAAAAATCTTAGCATCTTCTCCCAAAGCATTATGAATCAAGAACATTTTTTGCTGTGCTATTTCCCTTGATTTTACAATGTCAGCTCCTTTTAATGATGGGAAAAAATTCAGAATAAACAACTCATCATACACTTTAGAACCTATACGATTAATACGCCCTACACGCTGAATAACACGTGTGGGGTTCCAAGGAATATCATAATTGATAATAACCCCAGCCCTGTTCAAATTAAATCCTTCAGACAGCTTATCCGAGGTTAGCAATATTTTAAAATGATTTGTTTTTGAACCTTTATACTGTGCATTGAAATCGCTGTTTAGATTTTTGGCCAACTCTTTTGATACTTTACCATCACATATCAAAACATCATTTCCAAATTCTTTTCTAAATCGTTTTTCGAGATGATGAATGGTATCTACATATTCCGAGAATAGGATAATCTTTCTGTCTGGCTCGTTTACTAAAAGATTTTTTATTTTTTTGATAATTTCTTCCTGTTTAGGATCTTTCTCGACTAACTTCAAATCTTTCAGCCGTTTTTGAATAGCTTCAAATAATTGAATATCCGAATCTATATCATCTAAAAATTCTTGCCTTCTTTGGAAAGTGCTAATGTCGTAAACTTCATTATTTTTAGGAGTTTTACGTTTGAGATCCCCAGCTGCATATTTTTCCAAATTAGCTTCAATATCTTCAATTTCAAAATCTTTAATTCGATCAATAAACGAACGATCTAAAATAAACTTTCCGGTCTTATCAATAAAATCTTTAACTAATAAATGTACTTGTAAGAACCTTTCTATGGATTTTTCAAAGGAACCAAAAGAAGATTCGAATCGTTTTACTAAAATACGACGCATAAAATCGTATAAGTTTTTCTGCTGATTGTATTGTCTATTTCCAAATTCATCAAGTTTATCACTTAATATTTTTTCATAGCTGAACGGCTGATAAATAGCACCAGTAAATACTCCATTTTCGGCAAAATATTTACTGATGATATTGTCATAGAATTCATCTTGCTCCGTATCTAAATAATAAAAAACTTCTTCAGGGTCTTTCACAACAGAGAGTTCTCCAATTTCATTAGCATAAACATAATCCTGTTTCAAATCCAATCGATTTCGTCGTATTACCACAGGGCTTATGGTACGTTTAATTTCATTTGATAAAATTTTTGTCCGTTCTTTAACCTTTTTTATATCTATGGGCAAGTTTTCATCAACTATTGTAGTATAATAATTCTCTGCCATCTTTCTTTTCTTGTCATCAGCAGAATTCCAATTTTTAAAAATTACGGATAATTGTTTGTACTCGTAATTTAACCGGCTGAATTTCCCTGCGAGATTATCCTCTAAAGATATGGTGGATTTTCCGGGAACAATAAAAAGCTTTAGTAATGAAAAAATATCTGCTGGAGAATTATTGAAGGGTGTAGCCGATAAAAGAATTACTTTTTTACCGCGACAAATCATCGATAGATTTTCATAGTCTGCTGTATCCTGATTGCGAAAATAATGGGCTTCATCAACTATCACGACTTCAAAGTCTCTTCCTTCAATGTTATCAGCAATTCTATCCACTATTCCACGACTGTAAACTTGCCAGTTATGTAATCCGAACTTTTCTAAATATTCCCACCAACCGCTGTCTTTTTTTTCAGCATCTCCCATTAATCCAGGAGGACAAATAATAATGCCCCGTTTATTCATCTGTCGGGCAATCATTGATGCAATAACCGATTTTCCTAAACCTACTACATCGGCAATGATACAACCGTTATGCTCATTGATCATTTGGAGCGCCTGCTTTACCGCATCAGCTTGATAGCTGAATTTCTTGAGGTCTATTTTCTCTAACAAACCGTCCAAATCTACCTTCTCATCGTCTTGATTGTAAAGATCTAAATAGGTTTTGATCACTAAGCAATACGCTTCGAATGGCGTGACCGTAGCCACTTGCGTTTTATTTTGGATAAAATCGATTAGGAGTTTGCGGTTTTCCTCGGTCTCCGTGATGGGGATGGCCCTTTCCCACAATTCATCGAAGTATTGAACAGCCTCTCTATAACCATAATCCTTAATTTCTACATTAAACTCTTCTTGATTTTGCAACCCTGAACGTGTCAAATTACTACTGCCCGTGATGAATTGGCCAGGCATACTTTGTATTTCTGCCTGATCTTCATTCAGTTGAAACAGATACAATTTCGCGTGGTTTGGGTTTTCTGTTTTACGGATTTCTAACCTTCCTTCGGAAATCATTTGCACAAAGAATCCAACCTGATTGTAGAATTCTTCTGTATCCATTTCTTCATTGTTCAAAGCAAAACCCAATGAAATCAAATAATTCTGGAAAGCTTCATCTTGGGAAAAGCTTTCCTCCAAATGGTTAGCATATTCCACCACATTGCCTGCGTACTGGAACACTTGCAAACCCACCAATACTTTGAGTTTTTGCTCAGGAGTTTTTTCTAAACTTTTATAAATTTCACCCCAACCGTTGAAGTAAAAAAATCCAACTAAAAATTTCAGCTCATCACTGATACTGATTAATGTATTAAGCCTGGTCTTGAGCGTTTTTTGTTGTTTATTATTGGTAATAAAATTGTTTGGCATCTCAAAAATTTTTAATATAAAACATCAATTAAGAAATAGGGTATTCTTTTCCCAAATTCCAACCCTGTTCGTTTATTCTATTTTTAATAATCATTAATTGTTCAATAATTTCATCAAACGTAGGGGAATCTGGTTGATAAATCATTTCCTCTCTCATCTTTTTGTAATCTCGTTTCCATGCCTCTCTCACTTCGTTTATCGGAATAAAATCAAGTGTTTTTGGCGATAAGAGATTATAATCTATTCCTGATACTTTTGTGAAATTAAATCGGTGTTCTACAATTGTTTTATACAAATCACTGTTTTCAATCGCTTTTAAGAATTCCGTTTTTGATAATTGATAGACGTCATATAAATGACGACTTAATCTATCTACTCTTATTTTTTCTAAAGGTTTATGAAACTCCTCATGTAAAAGAAAAAGCTTTTCTAAAAAGGTTCGTTCAGGATTTACGGAAGGTATTTCTATCGGTAACGCCGAAAAGTCATTATCAGCATACAAATCATCAACAAAAGATACTACAGCTCGTAACGAATAAGGCTCTATCAATGAACGACAACCAACTTCTACCTGTATCCGTGGCTGAACGTAGCCCAAACTTTGTATGACATTAGGATAGTAAATCTCAATAATCCGTGGATCCTGATCACTGTCCTTTGCTTCAACAAGATTAAATCTTAAATCTTTGAAACCGTGTTCTATAAATTTTTCTTGTAATTCTATGTAGAAATGTTCAGAAGTGTAATTATTGGCTGCTTTTCGTAGTTGGGTGCGTTTGTTTTTTGACAATACACCTTCAAACCCTAAAAAATTTCGGTCAATGGCTAAATCAATATCTTCTGAAAACCGATGAATGAGATCCCAAGATTTACTCAATGAAGTCCCTCCCTTGAACACAAGATGTTCAGCAGCACTTGTTTTAAAAATAATTTCTAACGTGCGCACTACCCACCAATCTTTTTCTACTGCGAAAGGCATCATTCCTTTTTGAGTAGCTGTTTCTGTAAACAGAATTATTTTATCGGATTTATCCAACTCATAAAAACTATTCTTATTCATTAGGTAATGCTTTTTTCATTATTTTTTGAATCCAAACAGGTGCTAAAGTTATATCGTGCCTCAAATCGTTTTCATCTTCTTCTTTCAATAACGCTATTATTTTGTTTTCTTCCTCTGCTGTTACTTTTTTGTTACCAATTTCTTTGAGTGCCTGAATGACCAATCGACTGATTTTTCCTTTAGCCAATAAGTTTTTAGGGGTGGTTTTTTTAAATTTTATCGTTCGCTTTCCTACTTTGATTACTCTTGGAGAGCCATCTGTCAGCAGAACAATATTCATTGGCACTTGATTACTCAACCCTAAAGCATTCAAAGCATAACCTCCCGAAGGCACGGTTCTTATTTTATCTCTTTTAGCAATGGCTTCTGCTACTTCTTCAGCCGAAGGAGTAAGAGCACCAGCTAATTTACTCATTTTTGGACGCACATAGATTCCGTGAGCTACTCGTACTATTATTTCTTTATCCTCTAAACGACTCAAAGCTTGGCGAACGGCATCCGCAGAGCCAAAAGTCAAAAAATCATCAGGCAAGACCAACGTGCCTCTTGGCTTGCTCTTTATTGATTTTTCTATTTTTTTCTCAATACTTTGCATCTTTTCAAACCCTTTATTTTGTCACAAAAATAGTAAATATTTGTGACGGTTTACGAGTTGGTTTTCAATTTTTGATCTGAATAATTATTTTTTCTCTTTTGATAAAACGAGCTAATGTTCCTCTTGCTACTCCTAATTCCTTACTAAGTTGAACTTGGGACATACCTTTTTCTAAGTGATTCTTTATAGTTTCTTCTTTACCTGTTAACTTAACCGTTTTAGATAAAACTCCTTTTGGTCTTCCAATATGAATTCCTTCTGCCATTTTTCTTGCTAAAGCTTCCTTAGTTCTTTGTGAGATTAAATTTCTTTCGATTTCAGCAGATAAACCAAAAGCAAATGCTAAGACCTTTGAACTAATATCACTACCCAATCGATAATTGTCCTTTATTGTCCAAACCTGAATATCATTTTTCATACATTCGTTAAGAATGCTCATAACCATCAATAAATTTCGACCTAAACGAGAAAGCTCAGAGCAAATAAGAATATCTCCTTTTTTTAATTTTTCCAAAAGTTCTCCTAATTTTCTTTTGTCAACATCCTTTGTTCCACTGATGGTTTCCTCAATCCAATAATCAACTTTTAAAGTTTCTTTTTTGCAAAATTTCTTTATTTCATATCGCTGATTTTCTACTGTTTGTCTATCAGTGCTTACCCTAATATAACCATATACCATAATAATAGCTTTTTTGAATTTAACAATTTTAAAAGGTGGTGTACTAATTAAGGGTCGGGTTTCTTAAGACAGACCCTAAGGCAAGATATCAGGGATATATGTATTACTTTAGGGAGGGGTTTTGTTATTCAGATATAAATACAACTTTTCTCAAATGTCGTGTAAAATCAAAAACGATAAATGACGTGAAAAGTATGAGTTTGTATTCTCTAACAAATAAGGTTCCTGCATATTTTATTGTCTGTTTGATTAATTCCACATTCATCAGTTTTTATGTAGATGAGTTCGTAAACAACACCCAAACATTCCAGATAAATGATGCTCGGCAATTGCCAATTTTCATTCCTGATGAAAATACTTTAGAACAATTCAAAAAAATATTTGATTCAGCTATTGAAATAAAAAAATCACATTTAAATAATGAGCTTTCAGCTAAAGATTCTGATAAGAAACTAACTGAAATACAAGAAGAGTTAGATTTGAAGGTAAACACCCTATATCATTTGATATAAGGTGTTTACTATATTATTTAAGATCAATTCTTTTGCTGCTATTTCATTTTTAATGTTATCATTAAAATGACTTTTTAAAAATTCTTGCTTTTTTAAATCGATGATTTCATCGAACAATATCTTACATTTGAGTAGTTCATTTTTATTAGGAATTATAATAGGGAGTTGTCTAATATCATTAATCTGTATATTAACAGTAACATTAATAAACTCTCTATAATAGTCAAATAAAAGTTCGGAGTTTAAAAGAATGACAATAAAATAATTCGGCACTTCATTTACTATGGAAGAAAGTGACATAGAACCTACATCATTCACTGATTTATATTTTAGTTTTGCCTTTAACAATCTAGCTTGAGGATTTAAAATATTTGTCCAACAAAACCCCTCCTTAAAGTAGTACTGCGGATTACGGACAACTGGCATTCCTTGTCCTTTCTTGCCAGAATTTGCTTTAAGAAACCCGAC
>NZ_KV798546.1:0-4934 GCF_001809725.1 Weeksella sp. HMSC059D05 | reverse complement strand
TTAAGAAACCCGACGTTTTCTTTGCTCCATGCGATAGCAAATGGTGTTTCTAAATACCAACGATTACCATCTTTATCTCCTTTATCATAAGGAACATAGAATTTTTTATTTTTATCTATTCCATTCAATTTCTCATCTTCAGTAAGCTGTTCTACATCAGCAATCTCATCTTCTTCTACCAAACGATAAATATATCCTTGACCAAAAATATCTCTTCCATATTTTTCTTTCAGATTATCAAATAGCTCTGCTATAGCAACTTCTGATAAGGAATTTAAATACTCACTAACATTTGCATAATTTTCAAGAGCATCAATTTTAATTTTCTTTACTCTTATTGCTTCTGCTAGTTTTTTTGGTCGTGAGTCAATGATTTTTTTTGCCCATTTAGTTGACTTCCTTACAGCAATATATTTTCCATTATTTGCTGTAGCTAACCCCTGCCCCCCTTCAGTTAAACAACCTAATAATGCAACATCTCCAGGTTTTAAACTTTCTCTATATGCTTGTAATTCTTTTTCATTTTTAGAGATATTTCTGCTTGTTGAGATTTTATCCCACCATTTTTCATACAAATCTTTAACCTTTTTTCCATACAAGTTATAGATTTTTAAATTATAATCAGTAGGCTTAAAAATGACTGAATTCTGAGTTTCATTATATATATTCTGATGTATGGAATAAATATCAGGAGTTTTCAAATCTTTGCTGCCATCCAAGAATTTTAAAGTATTCTCTTTTGAAGAAGACTTTGAAAAAGATGTGATACAAGTATCTACCATAGCAGCTTCAAATGGATTGGCTGTGTCAAAAATATATCTAACAGTTTGAGATAAAATAAGATCTCTTAAATTCCTTTTAGTTTGAGTAGTCCAAAATGTTTTGGGAGTAATATAGCTCAATACTCCTCCTTTTTTTAATAGATCATTTCCTTTGAAAAAGAAATGATTGTACGTGTCGTCAGCAAAACCATACTGGCTTTCTAATACTTTCTTAAAATCTTTATCAATACCTTTAGTTGATATATACGGTGGATTTCCAATTACTACATCGAAGCCCTCTTCCAATCCAAACATCCATTCGGGGTCAAAGAAAGGCGAAGTAGCGTTTTGGTCGTAGGGATTCCATTGCGAAAATTGTATAGCATCTTCGGGAGCATACTCGCCACTTTCTTTTAATAGTTTTGCCAGTTTATCCCTTAATTCGGCATCTTGATCTCGTAATTTCTTTTTTGCAGAAGCAGATTTCGCATAGAAATGTTCTTTTCTCGTTTCTAACAATTGATTCTTAACAATTTCAATTTCAGGATTTTCAAAAAGATTGGTTTGTGCTTTTTTCTTTTTCATCCCAATTAGTGTATTCGCCGCCACAAATTTAGTTTCTAAATTTGGTAGGGTTAATACACCATAGTTTTCTTCAGGCTTAGATAAATCCATTGTTTCTTGCTCCACAATCAGCGAAATAAAGAAACGTAATTTACTGATTTGGGCTGCAATGGTTTGTATATCCACTCCGTAAATACATTCTTCAATCAAATGTAATTTCAAGTCGTGGTGTGTTTCTTTATTTTTTGTGTCTAATTTCTCAAGAATTTCTACCATCCGATTGAGTATTCCCATCGGGAAAGCTCCAGAACCACAAGCAGGATCAAGGATTTTAACCTTGCGGAGTTGTGAAGCAATTTCTTCACACAAAACAGCATCTTGAGCTAAAGAATCAGGTAACACTTCTTGCTCAAAAAGCTGGCGAATGAGTGCTTCCTCCAAATCTGAAAATTTACTTTGCAGATAACTAATCAAAGATTCATCCACCATATAGGCAACAATCTCTTTTGGCGTATAGAAGCTGCCGGATTGTTTGCGGGCAGATTCCTGTGTCTCAGGATTAAAAGCTCCAAGCAAGTTTTCAAAAACATTTCCTAACAATTCAGGGTCTAATGCTACCTGCACCTCATTCGGCACATTTTCCTCTACCGTGAAATTATAGCGTTCCAATAAAGGAATTAAGCCCTCATTAATCCCATCTCCAAAAAACACCGCATTAGGAATAAAAGCACGGTGCTTAAAGTTTCCATTGGGTGATTTTTTGTCACTACGACTGAAACCATCCAAATGGTACTTGATCCCGTCTGTACTCTCTTCTTTATCCAGGCATTCAAAAAGCCCTCCGTTCAAGAACGGAATAGGTCGAAATAAATTCAAAACTTCTTCTTCGGAGATCGTAAACATTTCCGCATAACGGTATCGAGTTTTAATATCCCTGTTTTTAGTTTTTGCAAACTCCCTTTCCGTTACCGCTTTGTTTAATGTGGCAAAGAACAGGTTTTGTAAAATAGCGTTGTAATAACTCCCATCAGAAGTACTATTAGGATCAAAGTCTTTTAGTATTTCTGATAACTTGTCTGTTTTAAATAATTCATCTGGTACCAAATGTTTTTGTTTGATAAACCAAACAAATAACAATCGGGTAATCAAACGAATCATTTGCTCTTCAAGCTTTACACGGTCATCGTCTGAAGTAGCAGTATCATTCGGAAATGTGATACCTACTTCGGCTGTAAGTGTCCACTGATACCATTTAAACAAATCATTGTAAAATTCCTTAGTAAGTTTTTCAACCGAAAAAGCCTCTTGAATACTGTCCAAATCTTTAAATGTACAGTTGCCAATTCTTTGTCTAAAAGTTTTGTTATGTTCTTCCGGATTAACGAAATAAGTAAACCGTTTCCAAGAAGAATATTTTTTATCTGCTTTTCCGTCCCAGTTTCTTCGGATAAATGAAAATCTGAATTTTCCTGATTTATCATAAAAAACGAAAATAGCTCCGTCTTTAAAATCTTCTTTTAAAACTAACTTCGCAATTTCAAATTGCTTTTTTTTAGAAGAACGTTCAGATAGAATCCCGTTATATTTACAGGCAAAAACAATGAGTTCGTCAGAATTTTTAAATTCTACATTTCCAATTCTTGTCAATTCAGAAAATTGATCAAAATTTTTATCTTCTATAATATAATCTAAATCTTCTTCTTCATTTTTAAATGATGAAATAGCTTTTTTGAAAAAATCTGCTAATATTTTTATTGAGAAAGTTTGTATAAGCTTATCCATTTCCTTGATGTATAACCTTTTTAATCGTATTCGGTAAAGATATGAAATATGCAATTAATAGATATGTTTTATATCTTTCTTTGTAATATTTATTTTAAACAACCATAATATTTATAAATATATTTTTATATAACCTCAACAATCCAACGAGATGCTACATAATGTTCTAAAACATGTTCAACATTTTGGCTTAAAGTACTACCCATTTCCTGTACCACAATTAGGCTGATTTAAGTTGAATTGTTTTTTCAAATTTATACAAATCTTTTGGCTTTTTATTTTCTATTCCCTGATGTCTTCTTTGGTTATATTCCTCAATAAAATTCTTGGCTCCAAGATACAAGTCCAATCCGTTTTCTGCTGGATTTAAATAAATATAATCATCCATGATTGACCGGAAGAATCTTTCCACATAAACGTTGTCTGTAGCTCTGCCTTTACCGTCCATGCTTATCCTGATTTCATGACCTTTTAAACAATTAAACCAGTTTTTGGAAGTATATTGACTTCCTTGGTCAGAATTGATAATTTCAGGCTTTCCGTACCTTTCTATCGACTCGTTCAGCAGTTCTGTCTGGGTTGCTCCAGAAACGCTCGTTTCCAGATGCTGATCTGACTGGGATGGATCTCAAAACGCTGGGCCAGTTCGCTGAGCGTTTCTCTCTCCCTTAAAACTTCAATGGCAACTTTGGCCTTGAAGGCATCGGTAAATTTTCTTCTGCTTTTTTCATCATTATACGAGTTAAAATTAATCATTATTTTCAACTTAACCCGTGGTCCGAATTTTGGGGAGTAGTATATTTGAAAAAATTTATAAAGAAAACGATAAACTTTATATCAAATTAAACTTACAAATTAGATTTCTTTAAATTCGTAAGTATAAATGATAATATTAGCCAAATTGATAGGTGGTTAATTTTTTAATCGGTATAAATTATTTTGACAGTCAAACATATTTTCTATCTAAGAGATTTTTACTTATCTAATAAATTATCATATAAAGGAAATCTAAAATTTCCCACTTTTCTTACTCTTCACGATATAGCAACACCGAACGAACACCGAAAAAAGGATATAGAACCGTTATGGGTTTTGTACTGCATACTTCATCTTATAAACTTGCGTTCCTCACACAAAATCAATTTTCACTATTTCATCTTAAAAAGATAATAAATACACAAACTTATTCGAAACAACCCAAAATATAAAAATAAGCGATTATAAATGTTAATAATTTAGTTTTTCTACAATCCAATAACAGTATATTAGCAAAAAATTACAAAACATGAAGAAAAAACTTTACTCTTTTATTTTATTTGGGATGATGCTCGGTGCTCAACCCCTAACGGCCCAAAATACTGTCTTGTTTACTCAAGAAAAATCATCAGACGGTAATGCCATCAGTGCCTCTTCCTCTTCTAGAACCATTCATGCAGCAGATGATTTTGTTCTAGCTACCGATGCAACCTTATCAAAAGTAGTATTGTACGGTGCACAAATAATGCAAAATCTTCCTTTGATTTTGAAATCTACAGATTTTTATATTATTGAAGAAGAAGACCTAACCACAGAACCAGGAACACAAAACACAATCATTTTCAAATCGTTGCAAAAAATGGATGGAGTAAATCTCATTTCTCAGGGGATGGATCAAACCTTCGAGATAGACTTGAGCTCTCACTCTATCCAACTAAAAGCAGACCGAAAATATTGGTTTATATTCAGTGCCTACATCAATGCACCCTATCCATCGAGTCTGACCGATTGGCATTTCTACCCAGCAAACAACAAAGAAGGTACAAAATTAGCAAAGGTCTATACCAATGA
>NZ_KV798545.1:0-1503 GCF_001809725.1 Weeksella sp. HMSC059D05 | reverse complement strand
AACCCGGTGGAGTGGGTGGATCCGTTGGGGCTCAAAACTAATTCGGCTTTATTAGGAAGAAACTTAGGAGCTTCTCCTGGGTTAAATCATGACGCCCACCATATTATTATGACAGGTACGAAAGATCCTAAAATGAATGCTTTAGTTGAGCAAATGAAACGTCATGGTATTGACCCTGATGGAAAACTAAATGGTATATGGCTCGCTAGGACCGATGCTGATAAAATCCCAGGAATCTCTGCGGGAACAACACATAAACAAGATGGTTTACATGGTAATGCATATAAAAATGAAATATTTAATCGATTAAATGGGAAAAATAAAGAAGAGTTTAAGTCTGAATTGAAAAAAATTAAGGAAGAATTAAAAGAAGGTAGAACTTGGGAAACAAGAACCACACAAAAACTGGGAAAAGTATGTCGATAGTTAAAAGTGAGTACGAAAATATTATTGGACTTTTTGAGTCGGAAAAAAATTCTTTTGAAACAAGAAAAACAACAGTAGATAATATTCCAATTACATCAAAAAATTGGAGTAGTTCTTATTTGGATTTCTTTAATTATGACTCGGCGATAAATCAATTAAAAGAAGCAGTAATATTTAAAGAAGAAACAAAAATATCTATTAAAAACTACTATTTCGAAAATCAATTGATTTTTTCTTGTAATAATGAAAATGAGAAATGGGGTAGTCTTTTCCTTGAATATAACGATCGGAACAAAAAATCATTTTTGTTTGTAGAAAATGACGATGAAGAAATGGCTCTACAGCAACTAAGAGTAGCTTATTTTCATAACAACCGATACGACAAAGTGTTGTCTTATATAAATGACGGAGACAATCACGAGGAGTTTCTATTTATCGACCAGTTCGAATACGACAATGCGGATATAACGAAAATTGTTAGATACGGTTTTTGGGAAGAAAAATCAAATATTTTGCCTATTAGAGAGTTTGAGTTTTCATATATTGGCGCTAAAGTTAAGATTGTCGCTACTAATCAATCGGGAAAAAAAATATTGGTTTATAACGGAAAAAAGATAAGTAATGACTCTCTATGTCAGGATAGTTGTTACCCTCTAAATTTAAATTAAGAGAGCGGTAAGGATACTATTTATGAGCCGTTATTCACTAGAGCGTAAGAACGCAGTGATCAATAAATTTCATAGTGACAACACATTGAGTCTTAGTGAACTAGCTAGGCAAGAGAGCATTCCTACCTCAACCCTTTATAATTGGCTGAAACAAGTCAATTTAGTAGGTAATGCCATGTCAAAAAAACGCAATTCGGATAATTGGTCTGCTGAGACTAAACTGGCGACTGTGATAGAAACCGCCTCGCTTTCGGAGATTGAGTTTGTAGTCCCCCTATTTTTAGTAGCAATTTTAGGTAGAAACAGTATTAAAAAATCGTTCTAACTTTTGTTGTGGGTTCATACAGGTAATCTACTCAAGCGCATTAGCGGCTATCATTTTGATTACGACGCCCGTGGTAATTTAACC
>NZ_KV798544.1:83626-98600 GCF_001809725.1 Weeksella sp. HMSC059D05 | reverse complement strand
TTTTTTGTAAAATACTGATAATTAATGATTCTTCGTCTGTTAATTCGTAAGAAGAAGCTTTCTTTTCGGGTCTCATTTGTGGGAAAAACAATACTTCTTGTATAGAAGGATTGTTGGTCAGATACATCAACAAGCGATCCATCCCAATACCCAATCCTGCTGTAGGTGGCATACCATATTCTAAAGCACGTAAGAAATCTTGATCAATAAACATTGCTTCATCGTCCCCTTTTTCAGAAAGTTTCAATTGTTCTTCAAAACGTTCGCGCTGATCAATTGGATCATTTAATTCCGAATAAGAGTTGGCAATTTCTTTTCCACATACCATAAGCTCAAAACGTTCGGTCAATTGTTCATTGTCTCGATGTTTTTTGGTAAGTGGAGACATTGCTTTTGGATAATCGGTAATGAATGTTGGTTGAATGTAATTGCCTTCGCATTTTTCTCCAAAAATCTCGTCAATTAATTTTCCTTTACCCATGGTTTCATCCACGGCAATTCCCATTTCTAGAGCAGCTTTTCTCAATTCTTCTTCTGTTTTGCCTTCTATATCAAAACCAGTAAAATCGATAATCGATTGTCTCATTGTAACTCGCTTATAGGGTGCTTTGAAATCAATTTCATGTTCACCAAATGTTGCTTTTGTACTTCCGTTAACAGCGATAGCACAATGTTCTAAGAGTTGCTCGGTGAAATCCATCATCCAGTTGTAATCTTTGTAGGCGACATAGATTTCCATTGCAGTAAATTCTGGATTATGTGTTCTGTCCATGCCTTCATTTCTGAAGTTTTTAGAAAACTCATAGACTCCATCAAAACCACCCACAATTAATCTTTTTAGGTATAATTCATTGGCAATACGCAAATATAATGGGATGTCTAGAGCATTGTGGTGCGTAATAAAAGGTCTTGCTGCAGCGCCACCTGGTATTGATTGGAGGATGGGCGTTTCTACTTCTAGATAACCACGAGCGTTGAAGAAATCGCGCATTGCTTGAAACAATTTTGTTCTTTTTTGGAAGATTGTTTTCACATGAGGATTTACAACCAAATCTACATAGCGCATTCTATAGCGTAATTCTGGATCTACAAATGCATCAAAAACGTGTCCATCGTCATCGGTTTTTACGATTGGTAAAGGTCGAAGTGTTTTTGCCAAAACGGTGAGTTGTGTTACGTGTACAGAAATCTCACCAACTTTTGTTTTGAATAGATAGCCTTCGATACCGATAAAATCTCCGATGTCTAAGAGTTTTTTGAATACTGTATTATAATCCGACTCATTCGGAAGGTCATCACGCGAAATATAGATTTGTATTCTGCCTTCACTATCTTGTAATTCGGCAAAGGAAGCTTTTCCCATAATGCGGGTACTCATTAGGCGTCCGGCTAGTTTTACCACTTTGCCTTCTTTATAATTTTCTTTTATATGAGACGAATAGGTCGTTACTTCGAATTCTTTGGCAGGGTAGGGTTCGATACCCAAATCACGTAGTTGTTGTAATTTTTCTCTACGAATAATTTCTTGCTCAGACAATTGCATTTTTACTTCTTAAAAAAATTAATAGAATGCAAAAATAACAATATTTTATGGCAATACCTTAGTTTTAGGAAGGATTTATGGTAGGATTTCGATGACTCTTTTTTGGGTAAACTCTGTATTCTGAAAGTATACTTTTTTGCTTTGTAAACAATAAGATGGCCAGCCGTTTTCTTTGATTCTACTCATTGTGTCTACGGTATAGATAATATTATCATCAATTGTAGAACGGTCTGGTGCGTCTACTTTCATTTCTTTGGCTATTTTTTCTAGATAATTAAACCAAGATTCTTTGAGCCATTCTTCTTCTGCGACTGAACTAGAAATCATTACATAATTACCCAAATAGGGCGAAATTTCTCTCAAACTATAAGTCGTAATTGCTGGGGTGGGATTGGGATTGAATAGATTGTCTAGATAGGTTTTGTAGACTTTTGGCTCAGAATTTACGGTAAAATTTCCTAAACCAAAGAAATAGTGAAATTGTTTAATTTCTTTTTCAAAAAGGGAGTTCAGCTTATCTGCCGTAGCGTATTGCTTTTCCATTTCGGCCAAAGTCTTTAGCACCTCACTATTGTCGGCATAATCGTCTTCTGCGTTTTCTAGTGCAGTATAAAACTGAACCATTGTCCAATTATTGGTTTGGAATCCTAAAAATTTCCCATCAGAATCAACCGAATAATAGATATCGATTTCATCCAAAATACTCAAAGGGTTTTTTGAAATTTGTTTTTTAGAATTTTCTATATTGGTGATACGCCAATGTAAGGTGTATTGATCTTGATACAAATCTAAAACATTGATGGATACTTTATAAGAAAGATATTCTTTCTGTATGGTATCTAGTCCTTCTGTTCGTGTGTCGTATGTGGTAATTTTATAATTATATTGATTATCGATGTTGAGGTATTGTTTTACCACGACAACCGAATCGTTATCATTTGTTTGTGCTTGCGAAATTATAGCTAAAAAAGTAAACAGTATGCAATAAAAGATTTTCATGTTTTTACTCTGAAAAGCAAAAATAATGAATATTAGTCGTATTTTTTTATAAAAGCTCAATTTCTAACTGATTCACTGTTTTCTTTGCTCCTATATTTAGGCTGAATTTATAGTGTGAATTAATCAATACAGAGTCTTTATTGTATTTATTTTTATAATCGATTGTAAGTTCGATTGTATCGGAGTATTTTTTTATTTCTCTTTCTACTTGTTCGTGTGTGAGATTAACATTCGATTGTTCTAGCATAGATTTCGCCATCAATTGCCAAAGGGACTCAAAGTCCTCTTTGCTCAGAATCTGTGATGTCACAATGGTGTATGTTTCGCTTTTTGGATCTATTCCCTCTAGCCAAGTTGTCGAAGTAGAGGAAATTGGGAATCCGAATAAATTCTCTTGTATTTGTTTACCTTGATATTTTTCACCAACTTTCAGGTATAATCCGTTGAACTGTAGTAGGTTATTAATCTCCTGAGAAAATGTGTAACTTACATAATCCTGCGACAGAATCATATCCTCTAGACCAGAAACATTGGCTTGATAGATGGCATTTCTTTTGTTTTTTCTTTTTAGATTTTTTGCAACTGCCATAAGTTGATTTTTTACACCATCTTCATTTAGTAATTCTAAAAACTCACCATCTTTATTGGTTGCAAACTCATAATTCACTCCCTTGCTGTTTACCATATAATCGTTGTAAAATGGATCGGGATCATTGGTGCTTACTGCCAAATTCTCCCAACGCAACTTATATACGTACGGGTTCTCATCCAAAACAGAAAATTTTTTATGACTATTCGTAACTACTTTAGAAATAGTATCATTTATAGAAATCACATAGTCTACATCAGTAAATTGATAGTTATACTGATTACCAACATACCATTGCGGTTTTACTTGTACCGATTGTTCCTCGTAATTAATTTGCGCATAAAGTTGTTGAAAACCTAAAATATGTATGAATAAAAAGGTATAAAAATGTTTCATTTTGAGAAAAATCGTATTGTTGATGGTATTATAAATTTATTTAATGCTAATCTATCAAACCTTATTCCAAATCAATCTGACGCCTGAAATTAAGTAACAAACTTTCTGTATTTTAAGGAGTCGAAATAGAGGCTGGCAAAATTTTACCATTAAAAAAACGATGTCCATTTAATCCAAAATCCACTAAAAATTCGGCCATTTCTTTTGGTGTTGTCGGAGCTTGATAACCAGGAAAAGCTTCTTGTAACATTTCTGTTTGTACAGCACCAAGTGCGATACAGTTTATTCGAGGACCATTTTGGTTGAGTTCCTCTGCCAATAATTCAGTCAAATTACAAGTAGCTGACTTTGATGAAGAATAGGCCGATAAGCCAGCAAATTTCACAGAACCTTGTACGGCACCCATAGTAGAAATATTCACTACGTGGGAGGTGTTTGTAAATTTTGTAAGCAATAACTGGATCAATCGATAGGGAGCCATAAAGTTTATTTGCCAAGAATGCAGTAAGTCTTGTTCACTAACGTCTTCGAATGGTTTATTTATGCATAAACCAGCATTATTGTATAGAATATCGACTGTCTCCCAATCTTTTATATACGCCAAAATTTGGTCTATATCCTTATATTTACTTAAATCTAACCCTATGTTAATCAGTTGGTTTGGTTGAGCAAAATGGTTCAACTCATCTAACTTTTCTAGGTTTCTAGAAATGGTTAATACACGATTTCCTAAGGCCAAATGTTGTTTAGCAATTTCTTTTCCTATTCCGCGGCTTGCTCCGGTTACGATAATGTTTTTATGCATTTTGTATAAAATAGTATATGAATTTTTCGATTGAATGAAACGTTTTATCTTCGTAATATATTTCTTTTTCTCGGACAATCACACTTGTCTGGGATAGAGAACTTTGTTGATAACCTTGCTTCAGAAGTGCTTTGCTTGTCCAGTAAAATAACTCCCCTTCACCCTGTAAATTTACCGTTTTCTTTGTTTCGATTGGGATCGAATATATATTTCTAGAAGGGATGAATTGTAGAATATTATCGGATAATTTTTCTAAAATTCGATAACGATAAGCAATATCTTCAGGTAATCCAGAAACAAGTTGTTTGTTTTCGATCCACCAAATTTCATCAGCCATTTCCAATGCCAAATCTACTTGATGAGTTGCCATGAGAAAAGTTTTTTGCAGTTGTTTGCTCAACTTTTTCAAGAGTTCAAATATACGAAATTGATTTCCTAAATCTAAATTTGCAGTAGGTTCATCGAGCAACAAAAAAGGAGTATTTTGTTTCAAAGCTCGTGTAATCATCGCCAATTGTAATTGACCTTCGCTAATTTCAGTTGCGTATTTATCCAAAATATTTTTGATAGGAATTTCCTCTAAAATAACTCTATTCAGAGCCATTTGTTGTCTATAGGAAAAGTGATCATTTGCACCAATTTCTATTAAATCTGCAACTTTGATAGTAGGAATATGGGTGAGGTTAGAAAAAACAACAGCAACTTGCTTTGCAATTTCCGAAGTTTTCATTTGCGAAATAGCTTGATTGCTGTATAAAATATCACCAGAAATCGGTTGATTTATTCCTAGAATAGTATTGAGTAAGCTCGATTTTCCTGCACCATTATTACCTAAAAGGACAATAAATTTACCTGTCTCTATCTGTAAGTTAAGCTCTTTGAGTAGTGTTTTATTCTTGTAGCCTACGACAAGATTTTCTAACCGAATATTATCGACCGTTCTGTTATTCATCCTTCAGATTTAGAGTTTTTCAGTACTATACTGATTACAATAGGTGTCCCAAAAAGGGAAGTTATAATATTAATCGGAAATGTACCGAAAGGGAAAATATCGGTTAAAAAACTAAAAATCAGCATTAGTGCTGCACCCATCATCATTACCGAAAAAAATAAATAGTGCATATTGCTAGTTTTTAAGATATTTCTACAAATATGTGGTACAGCTAACCCGATAAAAGCTATGGGGCCGGCAAAAGCTGTTGCAGCTGCAGTAAGTATAGAGGTAGAAAGCAATAAGGTGAAACGTAAACGCAATAAATTGACGCCAAGCGTTTGGGCATATTTTTCGCCCAGAAGTAAAAACGTTAAACTCTTTAGCGTACCGTAAGCCAATAGTAATCCAGTGAAAACGCAAAGGGAAAACACAAAAATTTGTTCCCATTTGAGGCCTGTTAGCGACCCGAAACTCCACAAAAGAAATGATTTTATTTTTTCTGAGGGTGCAAAATATTGCAACAATCCGATAAAAGAAACCGCTAAGCCAGAAAGCATCATGCCCAAAACAATAAGTGCTGTGGATGATTTTACCCGATAAGAAAAGGTGCCAATGAGAACCAAGGCGGTAAGTGACCCTATCATTGCGGCACTAATGGTTAGCCAAGAATTGCCTAATAAATAATCTAAACCGATGATAGAAAAAAGAAAGACCACTATGGCAACACCCAAACTCGCCATTGCTGTAATACCTAAAACACTTGGTTCTGCTAATGAATTTTTAAATAACTCTTGCAATAAAAATCCAGCGATGGGGAGTGCTAATCCGACCAAAATAGAAGTGATTACTTTTGGTAAACGGTAATGTAGAATTAAGTTTTGTGCGAAGTTATCTTCCGATTGTCCGACCAAAACCCTGAAAATATCTTCGATCGAAATATTTGCTTTACCAATAAGTAAATTGAGACAAATAAAAATAAAAACGATCAATAGACAAGTGATGGTTAACCAATGTTTTTTCACGCAAATTTATTTGAAACAAAGATAAAGCAAGTTGACGAAAGTAATAGGAAAATGAAGTATAAATGGCATATAAACGTTATTATTGGTAGCGTATTTTGGGTTATTTAATCTTTTCTTAAACTGATTTTTTATAAACCATTCTTATAGAAGAGTACTTTTATACCCTTAAATTTTTTTTGGCTGTACGTAAAAATGAAGGTGAAAATTTCCAAAACTTTAGAAGAAAAACAATTCGATCAGATATATTTTCAGTATCATTCTTCTATTTATCGAAATATACGCAAGTTAATTTACGATGAAGATATAGCATTGGACATTCTGCAAGAAGTTTTTATTACACTCTGGAATCATCGGGCCGAAAAATTAGCAGACACTGCCTTAGCAGGATGGCTTTTTACCGTAAGTTATAATAAATCTATAGATTATCTAAGAAAAACAATCAAAGAAGAGATTGCCGAAAGTGATAAGATTTTTAGTATACAGTCGAATTACGAAGAAAGTTTAGAGTTCGAACAACAATATTCATTAAAACTAGAATTGATAGAAGAAGCTGTTGAAAATCTTTCGCCTAGAAGAAAAGAAGTCTTTAGATTGTGTCGATTCGAAGGGTACACGAAAGATGAAGTTGCCCAAATGCTGAAGATTTCTACCGATTCTGTTAGTGATTATCTAAAACAAGCAAATCAGTTTATACGAGAATATATCCAGAAAGAATACCCTACATACAGTAGTTTATTTGTGTTGAGTTGTTTGATTAAGTTTTTCTAATTAACGATTATTTTACCTATTGTTAACCATTTAGTCTATCCTGTTTTTCGTTTTTGGCCGTCTTTAGGGTAGATATGATAAGAAAATTATTAGAAAAATATTGGTCGAATAATAGTTCTTTAGAAGAAAAAAAAGAGCTATTAGAGATTATCGATAATCCAAAAGTCGTTTCGGAAAAAATAACACAAACTTGGTCCGAAAATGATAATACGATCATGATAGATAAGAGACTTTCTAGGAAAGTTCTCCAGAAAATTCATCAAAAAATAAACGAAACCCATAAAACAAAAAAACATTTCTCGACTTATTCTTCTTTTATAAAATTTTCCATTGCAGCTTCATTGGTCTTGTTTTGTGTTTTTGGTTTATTGTATCATAAAAATATAGCGTCAACTTCTACAGTCGCTCTTGTAAATTACGATACGATATCCAATGAAACAGCGGATAAACTAATGAACATACGATTGAATGACAATTCTACAGTTGTCCTTTATCCAAAATCAGAAATTGTGTATGATGGCCAATTCAACCAAAAAAATAGAGCAGTTTTATTGATGGGAAAAGCAAAGTTTAAGGTTTATAAAAATAAAGAGCTTCCTTTTACTGTTTCCATCAAAAGCTTCACTACAACGGCACTAGGTACAGAATTTATCGTAACCGAAAATATAAAAAACAATCAGGCTTCTGTACAATTGCTAGAAGGAAAGGTGAGGATTGATAGCCAGAAAAAAGCAGCTTTTGAATCTGTTTTTTTGAATGCAGGAGAGAATTTCTGGTTAGATTTAGAGAATAATCAGGTGCAGATCACCAACCAAAAAATAAGCAAACCAAAAACTGTTTCAACCAAGAAATATACCGAGAAAACAGAAATAATTACGTTGCCAGAGATACCCGAAACCGAAAAGAATAATGAGATGACAGACGAAATAATTTTTGATAAAACACCTTTGATAGATGTTTTTGATAAAATAGAAAAAACTTATCAAACCAAAATTCACACCACCAATATCCCAAAAGAATTGACATTTACGGGACGATTCAAATCAACAGATAATTATCAACAAATCATCGAGATTATTTGCCAATTGAATGACTTGCAATATCAGGCAATTGATAAACAAGTTTATATAGAAAAATAACAAATAAAATATAGGATTAATGCATTTCTAGACAGCATGTTGAGTTGTTTGGAGGCAACAACTATAGCTCAAAATTAAACATTAAAAAACTAAAATTATTCATACAAATGAAACGTTATTTAACATTATTATCCTTGTGTTTTGCTGCCGTTCAAATGGTGGCTCAAGAAAACTCTAAAATCAAGGGAATTGTACAAGACGAGAAAGGGAAACCTGTTTCGGGAGCAAGTGTACACATTACTTCTGATTCGGATACATCTATTTCGTTTTCTACAACGACCAACAGCAATGGGATTTTTGAGGTGAGTGGATTATTATCCGATGAAAAATATGATATAGAAATAGATCATTTGCATCATGAATCGTATTATATCGATAATTATAAAGTAAATGCAGGAGATAATAATTCTTTGTCAGTAAAACTTAACCAAAGTATCGGTTTAGAGGCCGCTGTAGTTACGGCTTTGGGAATTAAAAGAGAAGAAAAAAAGTTGGGGTTTGCACAGCAAACTATTGATTCTGAGTCGCTAAATAATGCAGAAAACAATAACTGGTCAGATGGATTGAAAGGAAAAGTAGCAGGTCTAAATATCATTTCGGCTGGCTCTGGACCCATCAACTCACAAAATATTGTTTTGCGAGGAAATAACTCTACCGAATTGCATAAAAACTACGCACTCATTGTAATCGATGGTGTACCCATGAATCCCGAAATGACATCTTCTGGTAATAATTCTTCTTACATGGGAGCAGATTCGCCTATCGATTTTGGAAACGCAATTTCAGACCTCAACCCAAATGATATTGAGAGTGTTACGGTTCTTAAAGGGCCTTCTGCAGCTGCTCTATACGGTTCTCGTGCAGCCAATGGAGCCATTATGATTACGACAAAGTCGGGAAATAAAAATAAAAAAATCGGAGTCGATTTTCGCTCTTCTCTTATGGTAGATGTAATTAATCGATGGCCAGATTATCAGTACGAATATGGGCAAGGAACTTTGCAAAAAAACAAAAAAGGTGAGTTTTATTATTCCTATGGTAATTCTTCTGATGGTAACTCTACCAGTGCAACAAGTAGTGCTTTCGGACCCAAATTCGACGGACAATTTTACTACCAATATGATCCTTTCTTGCAAGGACAAGGCGAAGAGAGAACACTTTGGAGACCTTATAAAGACAATAGAAAAGCGTTTTGGAATACTGGTATAACTTTTACCAATAATGTATCGATTTCTGGTAGCGGAAAAGAAGGGGCGATGAGAGCATCTTTTGGACATGTGAAAAATAGTTGGATTATGCCCAATACAGGGTTCGATAGTTATACTGCATCCATCAATGCAAATTATAATGTATCGGAAAGGATAAAATTAACGTCAGTTGTCAATTACACCAATAAAGTTAGCGATAACATTCCGGGAACAGGTTATAATAACGGTTCTATAGCTTATTTCATGATTTTTCAGAACCCAAATGTAAGCTTAGATTGGTACAGAGATCGCTGGTATGCAGGGCAAGAATATCTAAGCCAGATACAGCCGTATAGTTCTTATATAGATAATCCCTACGTTATAGCTTATGATGCTACCAATCCATTGCAGAGTAATCAAATTACAGGAAACATCCAGGCAAATATTCAACTTACCTCGAAGCTAAATTTCATGTTGCGCTCGGGCGTTAATATGTATAACCAAATAAGACAACAAAACCGACCACATGATATGAATCGTTGGTTGAATGGACATTATAAAAGGCAAGATATCCAAAAAAGAGAAATCAACACCGACTTTCTCTTATCCTACCAAGATTATATAGGTGAGGATTTCTCTATGAGCATGAATTTTGGTGGGAATAAAAGAGATTATCAATACTTACGCAAAGATGCACAAGTAGACGAATTAGTAATCCCCAATGTCTATATGTTGTCTAACGGGATGAATAGCCCTATCGTGAAAACATATGATAAGTATATAAAAGTCAATAGTTTATATGGGTTGATATCCCTAGGATTTAGAGATCAGGTATTTATAGATATTACAGCCCGAAACGATTGGTCGAGTACATTACCCAAAAACAATCGTTCTTATTTCTACCCATCAGTATCATCTAGCTTTATCTTATCAGATATTTTTAGATTATCAAAACCAATTGATTATCTAAAATATAGATTATCTTTTGCACAAGTAGGAAACGATGCAGAACCGTATAGTACAAGTAAATACTATAATGCTAATGACTTTCCTGGGTCTTCAACTACACCAAGCAAATTACACAATTTAGACCTGAAACCAGAAATATCTAAAAGTTGGGAAACCGGAATAGAGTTGATGATGTTTCGTAAAAGGGTTGGGATAGATGTAACGCTCTATCAAACCAACACAAGAAATCAAATTATCGAAGTACCTACTGATCAAGTTACCGGTTATACCTCTGCTATTATCAATGGAGGAGAAGTGCGAAATCGTGGTATAGAAGTTATGCTAAATCTCAAACCAATCCGTACAACAGATTTTACGTGGCAACTAATCGGAAACTGGGCTATCAATGAAAATAGAATCATTGCACTTACAGATGGTGTAGAGGAGAAACCATTGGCTTCTTCTGGTACTGTAAGTGTAATTGGGAAAGTTGGGGGTACAACAACAGCGCTTTATGGATACGGTTTTGTCCGTGATAATCAAGGAAACATTGTCTATGAAAATGGAGTACCGGCTTATCCTACCGAAATACAATATATAGGAGATGCAGCACCAAAATGGCGCGCAGGATTAACGAATTCTTTCAAGTATAAAAATCTAAGTTTAAGTGTAACATTAGACGGTCAATACGGTGGAATTGTTTACTCACAATCGCATCATAAAATGATGGAACAAGGAAAACTAAAAGCTACCTTGCCAGGTCGAGATACAGGATTTATTGTTGGTGAAGGAGTTGTGCAAAACCCAGATGGGAGCTATTCACCCAACACCGAGCAAGTGAAGATTACCGATTATTATGCGAAATACTATCGTCGTGCCAATGTAGAATCCAACTCATTTGATGCATCTTACCTAAAACTGCGCGAAGTGAATTTTACTTACAATTTACCTAAAAAACTGATAGAGAAAACTGGTTTGGATAATCTGAGTTTATCGGTATTTGGGAAAAATTTAGCCGTTTGGTCAGACTTCCCGTTGTATGATCCAGAGACTGCATCAATAGAAGGTTCTACTATTATACCAGGTGTAGAAATGGGGCAAATGCCTTCTACCGCATCTATCGGATTTACCTTAAAAGCATCTTTGTAAAAACTTATCAATTCTATTAAAAATGAAAAATCTTTTCGTAAAAATATCTTTATTTTCTCTTCTTTGTTCTGGGCCTATTGCTTGTACAGAAGATTTTGATCAAACCAATATCAATCCCAATTTGGTATCAGAAGTTACCCCTGGCTCGTTAATCAATCCCGTACTGTATAATTTGGCCAGTAATAATGCCATCAAAAACTATGATATTACCAGTGCATTGATGCAAGTGCACGTTCCTTTCCCAGATGTAACCGCAGGAGGTGTGCATCGGTATGATATAACGGATAGAACTGGGAATTCTAGCTGGAATGCGGCTTATCGTTGGTTGACCAATATCAATGAAATGTTGGTTAGAAGTAAAGAACTCAAACAATCTAATTATGAAGCCATTTCTTTAACCTTACGTGCTTATGCTTTTGCTAATCTGACGGATATATTTGGTGATGTACCTTTTTCCGAGGCTTTTCGAGCAGAAGAAGGCATTAGTCAAGCGAAATTCGATTCGCAGAAAGAAATCTATCAAACACTTTTAGCAGACTTAGAAAGAGCAAATTCTCTCTATGATCATAAAATACCTTTGCCGTATGTAGCCGATCTGTTATTTGGGAATGATATCACAAAATGGCAAAAATTCACGAACTCTTTGCATTTGCGTTTATTGTTGCGCGTGTCGGATAAATCCGAAATGAATGCTTTCCCTAAAATGGTGAACATGCTCAGCAATCCAGAAAAATATCCGATAATGACTTCTAATCTCGATAACGCAGTTTTGCAAGTTACTGGCATTTCACCGAATGTATCGCCGTGGGCTCGACCACAAGATTTTAATAACGGAAGAGCAATGGCAGAGTTTTTTATCGATCAATTAGTAGAATCAAAAGACCCAAGAATTCTTAAAATTGCTACTCAAGCAAAATCTCTTGGCGATAATAATTCTATCGGTTACAAAGGGATTCCTGCAGGATACGATGGTTCAGAAGCTTTTGACTTTTCGCCCTCTGGCTTGCTAAGAATACAAGCAGAAGCACCAATGAAAATTACATTATTCACCTATTCTGAAATCGAGTTTATCCAAGCAGAATTGGCTTATAAAGGCTACACAAGTGATGCAGAAAAACATTACCAAAACGGAGTGAAGGCAGCAATAGAATACCTTACAGAAGAGGAAATTCCTATAGATTATTTCGATAGTGATGCAACTCGATACGACGGAACTCTAGAGCGAATTATGCTTCAGAAATATTTATCTTTATACTTTGTAGATTATCAACAATGGTTCGAGTATAGAAGAACTGGCTATCCGAATTTACCAAAAATTCCTGCTGGCAAAAATGATGGAGTAGTACCGTCGAGGTTGTTGTACCCTAGTTCGGTGAAAATCTACAATAAAGAAAACTACGATAAAGCTGTTGCAGCGATGGGCGGTGATAATATTAATACAAAAGTTTGGTGGCAAACAAAATAAAACAAAAAAAACATGAAAAAAATAATTTTTAGCATTGCTGTAATCGTCAACCTTCAGGCTAATGCACAACAAATTGTAAAGGGAATAGTTTTCGAAGATCGTAATAATAATGGCCGTCTAGACAAAAAAGAAAAAGGCATAGAGAATGTTGCCGTTTCTAATGGGATAGATGTGGTTCTTACCGATTCTAAAGGACGTTATACGCTTACAGTAAATGATGATAATCAAGTGTTTGTTATCAAACCAAGTCATTATAAAACTCCATTAGATACTTACTTTACGCCAAAGTTCTATCATACCCATAAACCAAAAGGTTCCCCAAAAAATTTTAAATATGCAGGGGTAGAGCCGACCAAAAAGTTACCAAAATCTGTAGATTTTCCACTCCTACCAGAAAAAGAAAGCTCTACTTTCACAGCCTTTGTTTTTGGTGATCCGCAAGCATATACCGAAGAAGAATTAACTTTCTTTCGCAAAGCCATTGTCGACGATGCTATGCAACATAAAGAAAATGTTTCTTTTGGGATAAGTTTGGGGGATTTGGTAGGCGATGATCTTTCTCTACAGCCGAAATATAAAAAAATAATGAGTGCTCTGTCTTTACCATGGTACAATGTAATTGGTAACCATGATATGAATTTCGAGGCAACGATTGATGAACATTCAGATGAAACTTTTGAGAAAAATTTTGGACCTAGTACGTACGCTTTCAATTACGGCAATGCCCATTTTCTTATTCTTGATAATATTTTATATCCTAATCCTAGAGGAGGAAAAGGGTATTTAGGAGGTTTCAGACAAGATCAACTAGAATTTATAAAAAATGATCTGAAATTTGTTCCTAAAAATAAACTAATCGTTTTGTCTTTTCATATCCCGATTTTTATAGAAGGAGAAGATCATTTCGATAAAGAAAGTCGCCAACAATTGCTTGCTATCCTAAAAGATTTCCCGAACGTGTTAATGATGTCTGCACATACACATTATCAGATGCACCAATTTTATGGCAAGGATAAAGGTTGGGAGGGTGCAAAACCATTGCACGAATATAATGTGGGTACCACCTCTGGTGATTGGTACTCTGGCGAGCTAAATGCGTTGGGTGTTCCTGTATCTACGATGAGAGATGGTACGCCTAGAGGATATGCTTATCTCACGGTTAAAGACAATCAATACGAATTGGATTACAAGGTTGCAAGTAAGCCGCTTGATTATAAAATGGAGATATATGCACCCAACGTTATCGCCAACAAAGGATGGAATACATCTTATGTAGTTGCCAATATTTTCATGGGAAGCGAAAAAGATCAAGTAGAAATACGTTTTGGGAATGGAAAATGGCAAAAAATGGAAAAAACTCTGCAAGAAGATCCTACGTTTTATCATCAAGTTCAGCGATGGGATATTTCTCAAGAATTACTTACAGGCAGAAGACCTTCGAATCCGATCAAGAGTTCTCACTTATGGCAAAAAAAATTACCAAATAATTTAGGGATAGGAGAACATAGTATAGAGGTAAGAGTTTTGGATATGTTCGGACGCACTTACTCTAATAGTACAACTTACCGAATAGAAGAAAAAAAAGAAATAGCTAAATAAAATTTTAGTTTCATAGGTTGTTAAAGTTATGGATGGAAACGGCAAGTATCTCTTTTTACTTGTCGTTTTCATATATTGTTTTAGATGTGCATTGGCTGAGCCAGATGCTGGATCTTAGTTGGCGTTATCTCATCGTTATTATTTTGTTTTGGATTCGATGATTCGCTTCGCTTAATTCAAATTTTTGTAGATTTACTCAGTAGAATTACAACTACAAAAATATGCAGTTTTCTAGAAGCCTAGTTGTGAATTCCTTTCAAATTTTTGTAGATTTACTCAGTAGAATTACAACTTCTGCTAAAGCAACAACTTTTTCTGCTTCGTTGTGAATTCCTTTCAAATTTTTGTAGATTTACTCAGTAGAATTACAACATTGAAAACTCCATCAGTGGTTCCAGCTCGGTTGTGAATTCCTTTCAAATTTTTGTAGA